>NZ_JBHUZW010000002.1:0-115338 GCF_042667215.1 Cellulomonas sp. NPDC057328
AGGGCGTCCACCTTCGACTGGTCGGTGTCCACACCGGTCACGTCGAAACCCAGCTCGGCCATCGCGACCGCGTGGGTCGCACCGAGGTACCCGGTCCCGAGGACCGTGATGCGCAGCGGGGCGGCGGGGGCGGTGCCGGCGGCCTCGACCGTCGGGCTGGGGGTCGTGCGGGGGGCCTTCGTCGCGGCCATGTGCGTGCTCCGTGTGTCTGTGTCGAGGGGGGCGGGCGCGGTGGGCGCGCCGGCGCCGGGGGTGCGAGGGGCGGTCATCGGGTGCGCGTCACGGTCGGGCGCGGCGTGGGGGCCGGACCGTCCGTGCGGGTCGGGGTGGCCGGGCCCGACGTCGCCGCCGGGGCGGGCGTCGTCGGGGCCGGTGCCGTCGGGGCCGGTGCCGGCGTGGGCGTCGGCGGGCCCTGCACCGGGGCGGCGGGCGCCTCGGTCGCGGGGGCCTGCGCCGGTGCCGGCTCGGCCGCCGGTGCGGGAGCCGCGGCCGGGGCCGGGGCCGGGGCCGCCAGGGTGGCGGCCGTGGCGGCCGCGGAGAACGCGGCCGTCCCCGGCACGAAGCCCGCCGCGGGGTCGTGGATCCCGTCGACGAACGCCTGGAGCGAGTCGGCGCGGGACGTGATCCGCCAGTCGTTGGTGACGCGCTCGCCGCCGCTGATCGTCGTCACCGAGTGGTGGAACCAGGCGAGGCCCACGACGTCGTTGTTCTCCGGCCGGGCCAGCGCGTCGAACAGGTCGGTGACCCACGCCGGCTTGTCGCCGCCGCTCTCGGACGCGCCGATCTCCGCGAGGAGGACCGGCTTCGAGGTGATCGCGCGCAGCTGACCGAGCGTCGCACCGAACGTCCAGTCGAACGTCGGCGTCTGGCCCTCGGCGTACGGCGGGCGGTAGTAGCCCGACATGCCGACCCAGTCGACGTACTCGTCGCCCGGGTACAGGCTCCGCGTGTACTCCAGCGGCTTGTTGACGGCCGGCAGGTTGTTGACGATGTTCGGCGCCCACACCCAGATGACGTGGGCGTTCGCGCCCTCCGCCTCGAAGATGTCGTGCACGTGGCGCCACATCCTGACGAAGTCGCCGGGACGGTTGCCGTTGATGGCGACGCCCTTGCTGCCCTGCTCGGCCCACGGGTACCAGGACCCGTTCATCTCGTGGTTGAGGCGGATGGCCATGGGCAGGCCCAGGTCCGCGATCTCGCGGGCGTACTGGTGCAGGTACTCGTCGTACGCGCCGTCGATGATCCGGGGCAGCGAGTACGCCGGGTCCTCGACCTCGTTGTTGGCTGCGGTCATGGGACGCGACTCCCACGTCAGCAGCGGCAGCATGCCCTTCTCCCACGACCGCGTGACCGCGTCCGGACGGAACGGGGTGTCCCAGCCCTGGAAGTAGCCGGCCATGTGCGGCTCGACGCCGACCTGCCCGGCCACGTCGTCGACCTCGGCCCAGTTGAACGGGGACTGCGCGGTGTAGAGGCCGAAGTAGCGGTCCTCCGGCTGGAGCAGGCTCGCGAGCGACGGCGCGGTCGGCTTCACCGGCTGGTTCGCGGCCTCGCGGGCGGCCTTGGCGGCGGCCGCCGCGTCGGCGGCCTGACGGGCCACGGACTCACGGATCGCCGCACCCTCGGCGGCGCCCCGCGCGGCGGCGAGCCGACGCTCGAGGGCGGCCTTCTGCTGACCGCGGGCCGCGGCGGCGGCGCGCTCCTTGGCGGCCTTGTCGCGGCCGGACTGCGCCGCGGCGGCACGCTCGGCGGCCGCCTTCTCACGGCCGGCGGCCGCAGCCGCCTCGCGCTCCTGCGCGGCCTTCTCCTTGCCGCGCTCCGCGGCGGCGGAGCGCTCGGCGCGGGCCTTCGCCTGCCCGCGCTCGATCGCGGAGAGCTCGTCCTCGCGGTCAGCGAGGACCGCCTCGAGGTCGGCGACCTGGCGCTCGAGCTCGAGCTCGGCCTGGGTCTTGGGGGTGCCCGGCGTCGCGCCCGAGGGGCTCAGCCAGACGATCCCGGTGACGGCACCGAGCGCGAGCGCGGTGACGAGGGCGCCGAGCCGGGCCGCGAAGCCCAGCCGGCCGGTCATGGTCCACCAGTGCTTGCCGGTGCGCTCAGACATAGAACACCGCCATGAGTGCGAACATCACGATCCCGATCGCGTAGGGGACGAGGGCCAGGGGGTTGTGCCGGCGGCGGGTCGGGGCGACCTCGCGCGTCCGGGTGCGCTGGCTGGTCGTGCTGCGCAGCGCGAGGCGGCCGTCACCGGACGTGCCGGGGCCGCCCACGGTGACCGGCGTGCCGCCGGCGGGGGTGCCGGTGGCCGGGCCGCGGTCGCGGTCGACCAGGTCGACCGGGGCGTCGCCGGAGGTGCTCTCCAGCTCGGCCAGCGGGTCGTCACCGACGGTGTCCTCCTGGCCCGCGGTGTACGCGCCGGCCCGGGTGCCCCAGCCGGCCACGTGGGCCATGCGGAAGAACCCGATGAGCCGGATCGGCATGAGGAACAGCGTCGAGACGATGATGAAGACGGGCAGGCGGAAGAAGTCGGACGGCTTCTCCTGCAGGTGCCGGATCTGGCGGATCGCCATCGACAGCACCGAGGACACGATCATCAGGCCGACGACCCACGCCCAGCCGTGCAGGCCGGCGCTGCCGGTGAGGATCGCCTGGTAGAGGTTCACGCCCGTGCCGGACACGGCCCGGTAGACCCAGCCCGCCAGCGTCCCGAAGAGCAGGAACGGCAGGATGATGTCGGTCAGGAAGAAGATCGCGAGGACCGGCGCGTGGCCGAGCATCCAGGGCAGCATGCGCAGCGTGTTGTACTGCGAGCCGCGCGACCAGCGCAGCTGCTGCTTGAAGAGCTTCTTCACCTGCAGCGGGGCGTCGGTGTAGACGAGGCTCGTGTACTGGTAGACCGTGCGGTAGCCGGCCTTCAGCGTGAGGTTCGTCAGGGTGCGGTCGTCGGAGACCTCGAGGAACACGCCGAGGAACTTCTCGTGCATGAACTTGTCCATGACCTGCATGAGGATGCGGCGGCGGAACGCGATCGTGCGGCCGGGCAGGCAGCCGATCTGGCCGAGCACCGACTGCGCGGGCATCGAGTAGAGGGCGCGCGTGTTCTCGAGCCAGTCCGCCCAGCGGGTGATCCAGGAGCGCTCGGGCTCGAGGATGCGCTGGCGGGTGGTGACGCCGCCGACCGACGAGTCCGCGAACGGCTTGACCAGCTCGGGCAGCGTGCCGTCGGTCCACACGGTGTCGGAGTCGACGAGGACCGTGATCTCGCCGCGCGACATCTCGGTGCCGATCTTGACGGCGTTGCGCTTGCCGGGGATCGGCGTGTGCACGTGCTGCACGACCGGGCCGAACTCGTCGCAGACCGACTCGAGGCCCGGGTTCGGGGCGCCGTTGATGACGACGATGATCTCGTCGGGCTCCTGGTCCACGATGCGCCGGAGCACGTCGCGGAACAGGTCGAGCGGCTCGTCGACGACGGGGATGACGACCGACGTCGTGACGTCGTAGGGCGCGGTCACGGGGCGGTAGCGCCGGGACAGCACCACCTTGAGGATCCAGAGGGCCCAGACGAGAGCCGAGAACACCGCGAAGAGGTAGACCTCGTGGTGGGGGCCCTCGATCATGTGCCGCATCTGCAGGATGAAGATGAACAAGTCGAAGCTCCTGGAGAACCGGGCGGATCGCGGGTTCGGCTGGGGCGTCGTCGGCGCAGCCGCTGGACGCGCGGCCCGCTGGTAGCGGCCAGGCGTCTGGACGTGTGCGGCGTGCGCCGCGGGGGGCCGAGGAGGTGGGCGGGCGACCGGCGACCGGTCCTTCCTCGCCGCGGTGCCGTGCGCCGCTGGGTGCGTCGCCGTCTCGTCGGTGGTTCGAGGATGCACGCCCGAACGAGTGATCACAAATTCGTATAAGTCATGGTTTGGTCAACGACCGTATCGGACATTTGTCCACGTCAACCGGGACAGATGTGGTCATCGCGCAGGTCAGCGGCACACCAGTACGATTGTCCAGATTGCACGAATGGCGCACGCCGGGGTGACGGACGTCTCAGCCTTTCGAGGCGCCCGCCATGACTGCTTAACGATCAGCGATCGATCACCATGTCGCCGTACTCGTCGTGCGACTCGACGAAGGCCCGCACGAACGGGCACTGCGGCACCACCCGGCTGCCCTGCGCACGCAGCGCGTCGAGCGTCTGCCGGACCAGGGCCGTGCCGATCCCGTGGCCCTCCGCGTCCGGGTCCACCTCGGTGTGGGTGAGGACGACGTCGTCCCCCCGCCGCTCGTACGCCACGACGCCGAGCAGCTCCCCGTCGGGCGTGCGGCCCTCGAAGCGCTGCGTGTCGGTCACGTCCGTCACGACGACATCGGTCATGCCGCGATCATGGCCGAGCCGGCGCGCCCCCGCACGTCGCGGCCGGTGCGCACCGTGTCGGCGCCGGGTGCGAGAGTGGACGCGTGCTGCAGACCTACCGCGACGTCCTCGCGCGCCCCGGCGCACTCGGGTTCTCGTCCACCGGTGTGGTCGCACGCCTGCCCATGTCGATGGTGGGCATCGGCATCGTGCTCATGGTCGAGGCCCTGTACGGGTCGTACGGGCTGGCCGGCCGGGTGTCCGCCGTCTTCGTCGTCGCGCAGGCCGTCTGCTCGCCGCAGATCGCGCGGCTGGTGGACCGCCACGGGCAGGCACGCGTCATGCGGCCCGCCGTCCTCGTCTCCGCGGCCGGCATCGTGCTGCTCGTCGTGGCCGCGACGTCGCGCGCCCACCCCGTGTGGCTGTACGTGTCGGCCGTGCTCGCGGGCGCGACGATCGGGTCGTTCGGCGCGCTCGTGCGGGCGCGGTGGACGCACGCGCTCGGCGACGACCCGCGGCGCGTGCACACCGCCTTCTCGCTCGAGTCGGCGCTCGACGAGCTCGTGTTCGTCGTCGGGCCCGTGCTGGCGACGCTGCTCGCCACGTCCGTCGCGCCCGCCGCCGGCCTCGTCGTCCCGGTCGTCGCGATGGTGCTCGGCGGCCTCGCCTTCCTCGCGCAGCGCCGCACCGAGCCGCCCCCCACCGGCACCCTGCCCGCCGCCGAGCGGCCGCGCGGGAGCGTGCTCCGCTCCCCCGGCATGGTGGTGCTCGTCGTCGTGTTCGTCGCCATGGGCGCGATCTTCGGCGCGACCGACGTCTCCACCGTCGCGTTCGCCGAGGAGGTGGGGCGGCCGGGGTTGGCCGGCCCGGTGCTGGCCGTGTTCGCGCTCGGGTCGCTCCTCTCGGGTCTGCTGTACGGCGCGCGGCACTGGACGTCGCCCCTGCACCGCCGGTTCGCCCTCGGGGTCATCGCGCTCGCCGTCGGCGTGTGCGCGTTCTTCCTCGCGCAGTCCCTCGCCGTGCTGGCCATCGTCATGTTCGTCGTCGGCTTCGCGATCGCGCCGTCGCTCGTCAACGGCAACGCGCTCGTGCAGGGGCTCGTGCCCGCGGGGCGCCTCACCGAGGGCCTCACGTGGGTGAGCACCGCGCTCGGCGTCGGGGTGTCGGTCGGCTCGTCCGTCGCCGGCGCGCGCATCGACGCCGGCGGCGCGCACGCCGGGTTCCTCGTCGTCGTGGTGTCCGGCGCCGCCGCTCTCGTCGCGACGCTCGTCGCGCTGCCCGTGCTGCGGCCGCGTCCGGGCGCGACCGCGCCCGCGGAGGACGTGCGCCGCGTCGAGGACCTCAGCACCAGCGCCACCGGCGGCGCCACCGTCGCCGCGTGCGAGAGCGCGTCGCAGGCCGCACCGCGGCCGGGCGAGGGCTGAGCCGACCGGCCCGACGGGCGGCGGGCCTCAGTCCGCGAGACCGCCCTCGGGGTACCCCTGGACGATCGTCATGTGCCCGCCGAGGTAGCCGCTGACGCCGACGACGGCACCCGCGGCGAGCACGACGGCCTTGCCGAGCTTCCGCCTGCCCTTCCGGCGCAGGAGGTAGGCGGTGGCGTACATGCCGAGGCCCACGCCGTTCAGCGCGGCGTGCACCAGCCCCACGCGCTGGACGCGCGTGTTCCCCGTGAACCAGTCGGCCGCCCCGGTGAGCGCCGTGGGCATCGCGGCGAGCACGCCGAGCCCCAGCAGGCGGTCGGCGGACTTCTCCGCGCCCGTGCCGCCGACCAGGTCGAGCGTGGTCGCGCTGATCCACAGGCCGAGCGGCAGGTCGGTCATGAGCGGGTGCAGCGCGTGGCCGATCGGCTCGCCGTTGAGGACGCCGCGCAGGCGGTCGTGCGACAGCAGCGGCGCGTACCAGGCGTGCGCCGCGGCGACGGCCGGGTCGAGGCGCCGGTCCTCCTCGAGCGCGAGGGTCAGCGCGAGGGCGGTGTTGTCGGTGTCGGTCGAGCGCGTGTGGGACACGGGGGCCTCCGGGCGGTCGGCTGGGCTCGGCTGTGCGCGGTGCGGTGCTGTGCGGGTGCTGCCGGTGCTGCTGCGTCGTCGTCCCGACGCCTCGTCCAGCATGGCCGCGCCCGGCCGACCTCGCAGCGCGACGCCGCCCGGTCCGACCCGCCCCGGTCGCGGCGCGCCGCGCCCCGCCCGACGATGGCAGGACCGTCCCCTCGTCCCCGGAGGTCCGCCGTGGCGCGCCGCACCGTCGCCGACCAGCTCGTCGCCCAGATCGTCGCCGCGGGTGCGCGGCACGTGTACGGGATCGTCGGGGACAGCCTCAACCCGGTGGTCGACGCCGTGCGGCGGGCCAACGCCGACGGCGTCGACATCGAGTGGGTGCACGTCCGCCACGAGGAGGCGGGCGCGTTCGCCGCCGCCGCGGAGGCCGAGGTCACGGGGCGGCTCGCCGTCTGCGCGGGATCCGCCGGGCCCGGGAACCTGCATCTCGTCAACGGCCTGTACGACGCCAACCGCACCGGCGTGCCGGTCCTGGCGATCGCGTCGCACATCCCGAGCGCGCAGGTCGGCACCGGCTTCTTCCAGGAGACGCACCCGGACCGGCTGTTCGCGGAGTGCTCGGTCTACTGCGAGCTCGTGTCGACGCCGACGCAGGCGGCGCGGGTCTTCCGCACGGCGATCCACCACGCGTACGGCGACCGCGGCGTCGCCGTCCTCACGATCCCGGGCGACCTCGCCGACCTGCCGGCGGAGGGCGACGACGTCGACGTGCTCACGCCGCCGCCGGCACCGCGCGTGGTGCCCGACACCGGCGCCGTCGCCGCGCTCGCGGAGGCGCTCGACGCCGCGGGGAAGGTGACGATCTTCGCGGGCGCGGGGTGCGCGGGCCGGCGTGAGGACGTGCTCGCGCTCGCCGAGGCGCTGCAGGCACCCGTCGGGCACTCGCTGCGCGGCAAGGAGCACGTGCAGGTCGACAACCCCTACGACGTCGGCATGTCGGGGCTGCTGGGGTACGGCGCGTGCCAGGCGGCGATGGAGGGTGCCGACCTGCTGCTCCTGCTCGGCACCGACTTCCCGTACGACCAGTTCCTGCCGGCGGACGTGCGCACCGCGCAGGTCGACGTCGACCCGACGCACCTCGGGCGCCGCACGCGCAACGACCTCGTCGTCGTCGGCGACGTCGGCGAGACGGTCCGTGCGCTGCTCCCGCTGCTGACGCGCCGCCGCGACCGGCGGTTCCTCGACGCGATGCTCGAGAAGCACGAGCGGGCGATGACGGGCGTGGTCGGCGCGTACACGCACGACGTCGAGGAGCACCGGCCGATCCACCCGGAGTACGCGGTCGTCGTGCTCGACGAGGAGGCCGCCGACGACGCCGTCTTCACGGTCGACACGGGCATGTGCAACGTGTGGGCGGCGCGCTACCTCACGCCGAACGGGCGGCGGCGCGTCATCGGGTCGTTCTGGCACGGGTCGATGGCCAACGCGGTGCCGCACGCGATCGGCGCCGCGCTCGCCGGGCGGGGCACCGCGGGCGGCCCGCGGCAGGTGGTGGCGATGGCCGGGGACGGCGGCCTGTCGATGCTGCTGGGCGAGCTCATCACGATCAAGCACTACGACCTGCCGGTGAAGGTCGTGCTGTTCGACAACGCGTCCCTCGGCATGGTGCGGCTCGAGATGCTCGTCGACGGGCTGCCGTCGTACGCGACCGACTCGCCGGCGGTCGACTACGCGGGCGTCGCCGCGGCGATCGGCATCCCCTCCGTGCGCGTCGAGGACCCCCGCGAGATCCGCGGTGCGCTGCGGCAGGCGTTCGCGGACGACGGCCCGGCGCTCGTCCAGCTGGTCACCGACCCGCGTGCGCTGTCGCTGCCGCCGAAGATCACGCGGCAGCAGGTCGCCGGCTTCACCGCCGCCATGAGCAAGGAGGTGCTCGGCGGCGGTCTGGGCGAGGTCATGGCGATGGCGCGGTCCAACCTCCGCAACGTGCCGCGCCCGTAGGGCGGGCGTCCCGCACGGGCGTCGGGCGTGGTCGGCGTCGGGCGTGGTCGGCGTCAGGCGTGGTCGGCGTCAGGCGTGGTGGGCCGGCTCGTGGGCCGAGTGCCCGACCGGTTCGAGCTGGAACGTGGAGTGCGTCGTGTCGAAGTGCCGGCCGAGGCAGGACCCGAGGGCGTCGAGGACCTCGCCGCAGCGGTTCTGCGCGAGGCAGGCGTCGTCGACCACGACGTGCGCGGACAGCACCGGGACGCCGCTCGTGATGGTCCACGCGTGCAGGTCGTGCACGTCGACGACCCCCGGGACGCGGCGGATGTGCGTGCGCACCTCGTCGAGGTCGACGCCGCGCGGCGTCGACTCGAGCAGGACGTCGACGACCTCGCGCAGCAGCGACCACGCGCGCGGGACGACGAGCACCCCGATCGCCAGGGACGCGAGGGCGTCGGCGCGCTGGTAGCCGGTGACGGCGATGACGACGCCCGCGACGAGCACCGCGACGGACCCGGCCAGGTCGGCGAGCACCTCGAGGTACGCGCCGCGCAGGTTGAGGCTCGCGCGCTGCCCGCGCCGCAGCAGGAGCAGGCCGACGAGGTTCGCGACCGCGCCGACCGCCGCGGCGGCGAGCATGACGCCCGGCGCGACCTGCGGCGGGTCGTCCCAGCGGCGCACCGCCTCCACGACGACCGTCACGCCGACGCCCGCGAGCAGCAGGCCGTTGACGAGCGCCGCGAGCACCTCCGCCCGCTGCATGCCGTAGGTGCGGGTCGTCGTCGCGGGACGGGCGGCGAGCGACGCCGCGACCAGCGCGATCGCCAGCCCGCTCGCGTCGGTGAGCATGTGGCCGGCGTCCGCGAGCAGCGCCAGCGACCCGGACACCAGCCCGCCGACGACCTGCACGCCCACGACGGCGAGCGTGAGGACGAGGACCGCGACGAGCCGGCCGCGGTGCCGGCCGGTGGCGGTCGCCGCACCGTGCGGGTGCGTGTGCGCGTGCCCGTGCGCCTGCCGGCGCCCGTCGCCGCGCCGGCGGGCCGGGCCGGTCGTCACGGCGCGTCCCCGCGGCCGGCCGGGCGCGACGTACCCCCGCCGGCGGCGGGGCACAGCGTCACGGCGTCGCCGGTGCGCCCGAGCAGGTGCTCGGCCGCGGCGAGGAGGCCGACGACCGCGTCCGGCTCGGTGAGCGCGAACCACGACGCGCGGCCCTCGGCGCGGCAGGTGACGAGTCCGCAGCCGCGCAGGCACGCGAGGTGCTTCGACACGGTCGACTGCGCGAGGCCGAGGTGGCCGGTCAGGTCGACGACCCGGTGCTCGCCGAGCAGCAGGTGCCGCAGGATCGCGAGCCGCGACGGGTCGCCCAGCGCCCGGAACAGGCCGGCTGCGGCGCCGATGCCCGCGACCTCGTCGAGCGCGCGGGCATCGCCGGCCGTCGTCGTCATCGCCATGTGGCGATGCTGCCCGTCGGGATCGCGGCACCGCAACACCCGTCCACCGGGCGGGCGCACGCCGGCCCGGCGCGAGGCGGTGGCCGACAGGCGTGGGCACCGGCGCGGAGGTGGGCGCTAGCGTGCCGACATGGCACGCAGGCGGGTGACCCGCGACGTCGAGCTCACCGAGGAGGGTGAGGGCAGCGCCCCGGACGGGCGCGCCGCCGCGCCGGTGGGCGGCGGCGGCGCGACGACCGGCCCCGACGACGCACCCGCGTCGAGCTCCCCGGGGGCGCGGCGGCCGTCGCGGCGCACCGTGCTCGTCGCGGGCGGGCTCGTCGCCGCCGTCGCCGCCGGTCTGGTCGTGTCGCAGCAGGTCGCGGACCGCCGGGACGCCGAGCGGCTCGCGCGGCTCGCGACCGTGCCGGGCGTGGTCGCCCCGGTCGAGGCGCCGCTCGAGGTGCTGTGGTCCTCGTCCTCGGACGGGCTCGGCCTGCCGGCCGTCGTCGACGGCTGGTACGACCCGGCCGCGCTGGTCGGGGTGCGCGTCACGGACGACGCGGCGGCGACGCTCGTGGCGGTGGCGGGCGGCACCGGCGAGGAGACGTGGACGGTGCCGCTGGTGCCGGCGGCCGGGCCGCTCGGCGGGTCGTCGACGCCGTCCGGCGTCGCGTGCGCGGCGCTGCCGGCCGTCGGCACGGACCGGGTCGTGTGCGTGGCGTCCGACGCCTACACCGTCTGGGAGGGCACGAGCAGCTACGCCACCGCGCCGACGACGTCCCGGCTGCTGGTCGTCGACGGGGGGACGGGCGAGGTCGTGGCCGAGCACGCCGCCGACCCGGCCGACGGTCCGCCCGCGCACGACCTCACCGTGGCGGAGGGGCGCGCCGTGCTGCTGGCGGCCGAGGCCGGCGGGGACGGCGTCCTGCGGGCGGTCGACCCGGTCACGGGCACGGAGGCGTGGCGCACGCCGCTGCCGCCGGACGACCCGGCCGGCCTCAGCGGGCAGGTCGCCGGGCCGGGCGGCACGCTCGCGCGGCTGCGCGACGGCACGCTCGTGGTGCTCCGCGGCTCGGGCGACTCCCTGCTCGTCGACCCCGCCGACGGCACCGTGCTGCGCGAGGTCCCGCGCGGCAGCACGCCGGCGCTGTCGCCGCAGCTGCGCACGTCCGGCGGCGTGGCGTGGGGCGTCGGCGCGGGCGGGACGGCCGACCTCGTCAGCACCGACGGTGCGTCGACGACGGTCGTGCGCGCGACCGGCGACCTCACGTTCCCGGGCGCGCACGTGCCCGTGCTGGTGGACGACGGCTCGGCGGGCGACCTCGTCCTCGCGCGCGACAGGGCGGGCGTGCGGGCGCTCGACCCGGCGACGGGCGACGCCCGGTGGCAGGTCGACGCCGGCGTCGCGCGCAGCGCGCACGTGCTCGACGGACGCGTGCACCTGGAGTCCGCGGCGGGCGTCGTCACGGTCGACGCGGCCACGGGGGACGAGATCTGGCGGCGCGGGCGCGCCGGGTCGGCCCCCGCGACCGCACCCCTCGTCGACGGGCGCCTGCTGTGGGAGGCCGAGCGGACGGCGACGCCCGACGGCGGGCCGGGCGCGGACCTCGTCGGCCTCGACCCCGCCGACGGCACCGAGCGCGCCCGCGTGCCGCTGCCGGCGGGGCTGACCGAGGTGTCGCCGTACGGCGGGCGGCTCGTCGGGCTCGCCGGGCTCGGCGCCGACGGGATCGTCGTCGTGGGCTGAGTGGTCGTGGGCTGAGCGGTCGGCTGCCGAGTGGTCGTGGGCTGAGCGGTCGTGGGCTGAGCGGTCGTGCGCCGCCCGGGCCCGTGACCGCCCGGCAGGCCAGGCGGTACCGTGCTGCGATGGTGCGCGGACGCGACACGCGGCTCGTCGACCTGGACGAGGACGACCCGGCGGACGACCGCGCCGAGGACGGCCGTGCGGGCGCAGGTCGCGTGCGCCGCGGCGCCGGCGATGCCGGGACGGCCGGCACCGGTACGGCCGGCACCGGTACCGACCGCAGCGTGGACGCCCGGACCGCCGGCACCTCGGACGCCGACGCCCCCGACGACGCACCGGGCCGCACCTCGTCCCGCCGGCGCTGGGCCGCGACCGCGCTCGGCGTCGTCGTCCTCGCCGGCGGGCTGTGGACCGCCCAGGCCGTCGTCGACGCCCGCGAGCGCGCCCGCCTCGAGCACGTGCGCGAGATCCCCGGCGCCGTCGTGCCGCCGCCCGCGGAGCTGCGCGTGCTGTGGTCGGCCGCCGTCCCGCCGCCCGGCGCCGACGGCCGGCACGACCCGCGGACGTTCGCGGGCCTGCGCACGCACCCGGACGGCGCGACGGACGTCGCCGCGGTCGACGCCGCGACCGGTGCGGAGCACTGGGTCCTGCCGCTGGTGCCGCCGCCGGCGGAGCGCGGCGCGGAGGTGTTCCGTGTCGGCAGCCGCTGCGCCGCCGCCGACGGCGACCGGCTCGTGTGCCTCGGCAGCGACGTCACCCTGCCGCGCCCCGACGGCGGCGTGGGCGCGGACGTGGGCGTCGCGACCGTGTCCCGCGTGGTCGTGGTGGACGCGGGCAGCGGCGACGTGGAGGCCGACCTGTCCGCGCGCTCGGCGGGCGGGGTGCACGCCCACGCCTTCGCGCTCACGGACGACCGGGTGGTGCTGGTCGGGCTCGACGCGGACGGCACGTCCCGCGCGTGGGCGCTCGACCTCGCGTCGGGCCGGCAGGTCTGGGACGTCGCGCTGCCCGCCGTCCAGGAGACCTCGACGCTGCTGGTGGGCGCGGACACCCCGTGGACGCTCCCCGACGGGACCGTCGCCGTCGCTGACCGCGACGGCGCCGTCGTGCTCCTCGACCCCGCCGACGGGCACGTCCTGCGGGGTCCGCTGCGCGGCACGTCCGCGGTGGTCGTGACACCACGGCTCGACGGACGCGCCGAGCTGGCCGTGCCGCGCGGCGAGGACGTGGACGTCCTCCGTGCCGACGGCGACGTGCGCGTGCCGGGGCGCCTGCTCGAGGTGACGGCCGACGACGGGTCGCTGCCCGACCTCCTGTTGAGCCACGGCGGCGGGCGCGTGCACGCCGTCGACGCGGGCACGGGCGAGGTGCGCTGGACGACGGAGGCCCTCCTGCCCAACGGCGTCGCGGTGCTCGACGGACGTGTGCACGTGGCGACGGCCGGCGAGCTCGCGACGCTCGACGGCGGCACGGGCGCTCGGCTCTGGGCGCGTGACCGCGCGTCGCGGGTGTGGTCGAACGGACCGGTGACCGACGGGACGCTGCTGTACGAGCCGCGGCTGGCGGGCGGCGGCGCGGACCGCCCGGGCCTCGTCGCCGTCGACCCGGCGGACGGCACCGAGCGGGCCGACGTCCTGCTGCCGCGCGACGTGTGGTCGGCCGCGCCGTGGGCCGGGCGGCTCGTCGCGCTCACGACCGACGGCGTGCGCGTGCTGGGCTGAGCGCGTGCCCGGCTGGGCGGCCCGTCAGCCGACGCCGGGGCGCCCGACCACGAGCACGTGCTCGCGCTGCGTCGACGACGACGACACGATCGCCGCGAGCCTGCCCTGCCGCGTCGCGAGCCACCCGACGAACTCGTCCGACGACGACGCACGGAAACCGGTGGTCGGCGTCGGCGTCGGCGCGGCGGCACCGGCGCGCAGCTCCACGCCGTCGCCGTCGTCCCGCACGTGCGCCGACCACGCGGCCGCGCCGTCGAACGTCCACGCGTCGAGCGCCCGGCCGGCGCCCACCAGCAGGACCGCGCCGTCGGTGAGGAGCCGCTCCTGGCCCGACCGGTGCGGCAGCGCCACCCGCCAGCGCACCTCGCCGTCGTCCCCGTCGACCACCGCGAGGTGCGTGGGCCCGAGCAGCACGAGGGTGCCGTCGACGACGAGCGCGGAGTGCGCGTCCACGTCCGTCGTCCGCCACAGCGCGCTGCCGTCGACCCGGCGCAGGGTGGTGCGCACCCCGTCGTCGTGCGGGACGGGGAGCCCGTCGCGCGCGCCGGCGCCCGACGACGTGAGCACGACCGCGCCCAGGCTGCCGTCGTCGACGCCGAGGGGCACGAGCGCCTCCTCGCCGAGCGGCACCGGCGGCCCGTCCGGCGGGTACAGGGTCGCGGACACGCCGTCGTCCGGGTCGGCGAGCACGACGGCGCCGCCCGGCAGGAGCGACGCGGACGCCGTGCCGACGTCCCGGTGCTCGGCGAGGACCGTGCCGGTCTCGAGGTCGAGCACCCACGCGTCCCGGCCGAGCGTCAGCAGGAGCCGCGCGTCGCGCGTCGTCAGCCACGCCCAGGGGCTCTCGGTCGGCGACGGCGTGAGCTCCGTGCGCCAGCGCGGCGTGCCGTCCGCGGCGAGCCGTTCCACCGCGACCCCGTCCGTCCGGGTGGCGACGACCCAGCCGTCGGCCGTCCGCTGCACGGCCGCCGTCTCCCCGAGGTCGAGGCGGGACCGCACGCTCCCGTCCTCCGGGTCGAGCTCGACCGCGGCGACGACGGTCCGCGTGTACTCGTCGCCCACCTCCGCGACGCGGAACCACTGCGCGGTGCAGCCGATCGGGGTCCCGGCCGCCGCGGCGACCAGCCGGCCGGTCATGACGTCGTCGTCCGGGCCGGAGCACCACAGCGACGCGGTGTCCTCCAGCTCCACGCCCGGCGGGGGCGGCACGGGCGTGCGCCACCGCTCCTCGCCGGTGCGGACGTCGACGCCGGTGACCACGCCCTCGGTCGCGTCGTCACCGGGACCGACGGCGGCGGAGCCGACGACGCCCACGTCGCCGGCGACCGCCGCGTACAGCTCGGCCTGCACCGCGGCGGGCAGCGGCCCGGAGGCGTCCCACGACCGGCTCACCGACGTCGCGACCGGCAGCGCCGGGTCGACCTCCTGCAGCACCCCGGGCACGGCCCGCAGGGCCTCGGCGCGCGCGGCCAGCTGCCGGCGTGCGCGCACGTCGAGCACCACGGCGGTGCCGACGACGAGCACGAGCACCGCCGCGACCGCGGCCGCCACCGCGGGGTGCCGGCGCAGCCACGAGCGCGCGGGCGGCTCGCCGGCGGGGACGACGGGCCGCTCCGGCTCGTCCTCGACCAGCTCGACGTCGCGCAGGGCCATGGCGGGACGCTACCGGCGGACGGAGGTGCGCCGGGCCGGTTCGGCCGGGCGTGGGCGGGGCGTCGTCAGGGCGTCGGGTGCCGCGCGTCGTAGTCCCAGAACGTGCGCTGCGCGCGCACCAGCACCCACACGAGGACGACGCACGCGATGCCGCCGACCACCGCCGCCCAGCCCTCGCCGACGCGCGTCGACCCGGCGCCGAGCGCGAGCTCGCCGAGCCGCGGCCCGCCCGCGACCACGACGACGAACACGCCCTGCAGGCGCCCGCGCATGTCGTCGGGGGTGGCGGTCTGCAGGATCGTCTGGCGGAACACCGACGAGACGGTGTCGGACGCGCCCGCGAGCGCGAGCGTGGCCAGCGCGAGGACGAGCGCGACCGGCAGCACGTGGTCGGGCGTCGTGCGGCCCGCCGCGACGAGCACCGCGCCGAACCCGACGATCGACAGGCCCCACGCGGTGATGGCGGCGACGATGATGCGGCCCTGCCACCGCACGCGCGCGAGCCCGCCGGAGAACAGCCCGGCGACGATGCCGCCCACCGCGATGGCGGCCGTGAGCGCACCGGTGGTGGCCTCGCCGCCGCCCAGGTACAGCACGCCCACGGCCGGGAAGAGCGCGCGCGGCATGGCGGTGACCATGGCGACGATGTCGACGAGGAAGGTCATGCGCACGTTCGGCTGCGTGCCGAGGTAGCGCAGCCCGTCGACGACCGAGCCGAGCCCGAGGCGTGCGCGGCGGGTCGCGGACGGCTCCGGCGGGACGGGCGGCAGGCGCAGCAGCGCCGCGAGGGCGAACGTGAACAGGACGGCGTCGACCGCGTACGCCCACGCGTACCCGACGGACGCGACGAGCACGGACCCGGCGAGCGGGCCGATGGTGAGCGCCGTGTTCCACCCGATGGTCTGCAGCGCGTTCGCGGCGGGCATGAGCCGCGGCTCGAGCAGCCGCGGGATGATTGCCGACCGCGCCGGCGAGTTCACGGCACCGGCGGCCGACTGCACCGCGACCAGCGCGTACAGCAGCCCCACGTGCTCGTTGCCGAGCACCGCCTGCCCCACGAGCACCAGCACGGCGAGCCAGCTGACGACCGACGCGACGAGCGCGACCGTCCGCCGGTCGTAGTGGTCGACGAGCGCGCCGCCGTACAGCCCGAAGACGACGAGCGGCACGAGCGCGCACAGCCCGAGCACGCCGACGGCGAGCGTCGAGGCGGTGAGCGCGTACACCTGCAGGCCCACCGCGACGACGGTGAGCTGCGCGCCGAGGTTCGCCACCGACAGCCCGAGCCACAGGCGCCGGAACGCCGGGCTGACCCGGACGGGGGTCAGGTCGACGAGCAGGTGACGCACCGGGTGAGCCTACGTCCGGCCCCGGTGCCCGCCCGGCCGGCGGCGGCGTGACGCTCGCCTCGTGCGCCCCTACAGCCAGCCGTTGCGCCGGAACAGCCGGTGCAGCCCGACGCACGCCGTCACGATCACCGCGAGCACGCCGAAGTACCCGTACCGCCAGTGCAGCTCGGGGATGTAGTCGAAGTTCATGCCGTAGACGCCGGCGATCGCGGTCGGCACGAGGGCGATGGCCGCCCACGCGGAGATCTTGCGCATGTCGCCGTTCTGCCGCAGCGCCACCTCGCTCTGCCCGACCGTGACGCGCGCCGTGTTGGCCTGCAGCACGTCGCCGAGCTGGCGCTCGACGGCCTCGACCGCGTCGGCCGCGCGCAGCAGGTGGTCCTGCACGTCGCGGAAGTACGGCTGCGCCGCGGCGGGCACGTGCGGGACGTCGCCCTCGACGAGCCGCTGCAGCGGGCGGCCGAGCGGCAGCACCGCGCGGCGGACCTCGGCGGCCTCCTGCTTGAGCTTGTAGATGCGCTCGGCGTGGTTGCCCTGCCCGGGCCCGAACACGCGCGCCTCGATGTCGTCGACGTCCACGTCGATGTCGCCGAGCGCGAGCTCGTAGCCGTCGACCACGAGGTCCGCCGCCCGGTAGAGGACGCCGGCCGGGCCGAACGTCGCGGCGGGTCCCTCGCCGCGGTCGAGCTCCTCGCGCACGCGCCGCAGCACGTCGCCCTGCCCGTGCCGCACGGTGACGACGAAGTCCCGGCCGAGGAACATCGCGATCTCCCCGACGTCGACCACCTCGACGTGGTCGACGTACCGCACGGGCTTGAGCACCACGAAGACGACGTCGTCGTAGACCTCGAGCTTGGGGCGCTGGTGCGCCTTCACGGCGTCCTCGACGGCGAGCACCGGTAGGCCGAACTCACCCGCCACCTCGGCCACGTCCTCGACCGTCGGCCCCTCGAGCCCGAGCCAGACGAACCCACCGCTCTCGCGGGCGGCCTCACCGGCCCGGCCCAGCGGCAGCCGCCCCGGGGCGCGCCGCCCGTCGACGTAGAGCCCGCAGTCGACGACGACGCCGTCGGCCGGCCGCGCCCCGTCCGCCGCGCCCGCGTCCCGCGCCCCCGCCGTCCCGCCGTCCACGTGCGTCTCCCCTCGTCGCGGGCGACCGTACCCGTGTCCGCCGCACCGCACGCGCGGGACGCCCGACGACCCACCGGCGCGGGATGGCAGGGTGGGTGCGTGGACAGCGGACCCGTCGAGCACCTCGTCGTCATGGGCGTCTCCGGCACCGGCAAGTCGAGCGTCGGCCGCGGTCTCGCGGCGCGCCTCGACCGGCCGTTCGTCGAGGGCGACGAGCTCCACCCCGAGGCCAACGTCGCGAAGATGAGCAGCGGCGTCGCGCTCACCGACGACGACCGGTGGCCGTGGCTGGCGGCGGTCCGGGACGCGATGACGGAGCAGGCGCGCGCGGGCCGCTCCACCGTGACGGCGTGCTCGGCGCTGCGGCGCGTCTACCGGGCGACGCTCACCGGCGCGGAGGGCCGCGTGCGGTTCGTGCTGCTCGACGTCCCGGCGGAGGTGCTGCGCGAGCGCGTCGCGCAGCGGCAGGGCCACTGGATGCCGCCGAGCCTGCTCGAGTCGCAGCTCGCGCTGCTCGAGACGCTCCAGGCGGACGAGGACGGCGTGGTGGTGGACGTGCGCGGCGACGTGGACGCCACGGTTGACGACGCCCTGCGGCTGCTCGCGGCGCAGGCGGCACCGGCCGGCGGTCGCGCCTAAACGTTCCGGCCTCGCCGGGGCCCTGCCGCGGCGGCGCAGCCGCTCACTACCGTGCGCGGATGGACCCGACGACGGGGACGGGCGCGCACCGGGCGGTGCCCGCGGTGCGGCCCGGGCGGGCGGTGCTCGTGGCCGCGGCGAGCCTCGCCGCGGCCGCCGGTGCGCACCACGCCGCCGGCGGTGCCGTGCCCCGGCCGGGCGTGCTGGCCGCGCTCGGGGCGCTCGCCGCCGTCGTGGCGCTGCCCGTGTCGGGGCGCCGGACGTCCCGCCTGGCCGTGCTCGTGCCCGCCGGGGCCCTGGCCCAGGTGCTGCTGCACCAGGCGCTCACGGTGCTGACGTCCGCACCGCTCGGCACCACGCCCACCGCCGGCGCGCCGGCGCACCACCCGGCGACGACGGCCCTCCCGCCGGGCGCGGTCGCCTCGGCCCTGCACCACGACCCCCGCATGCTGCTCGCGCACGCGGCCGCCGCGCTGGCCACCGCGGTGGTGCTCGTCGCCACCGACCGCGCCGGTGCCGCCGCGCGGGCGTGGCTGTCGTGGGCGCTCCCCCTGCTGGCGGGCCCGCCCGCCGCGCGCGTCCCGGCGCGCCCCGCGCGGCCCGTGCCCCCGCCGGTCCTCCTGCCGGTCGTGACCGTCCTCGGCGGCGTCGCGCCCCGGCGCGGCCCACCCGCCGGCGTCCGCGCCGGCCGCTGACCGCACCCTCGACCGTCGCTCCCCGGAGCACCCGGTGGGGGCGGCGGGCCGGCGCGCGCCCGCCCGCCCGTGCCACGCCCCGCGTGCGCACGTCACCGCCGACCCCGAGGACCCGCCATGACGTCGACCCCACCCGTCCTGCAGGAGCTGCCGGACGAGCACCCGCCCGCGCCGCCGCCCCCGGCACCCGACCGGCCGTCGGGCTGGGCCGCGCTGCAGCCGCTGCTGCTGCGCCTGCACTTCTACGCCGGCGTCCTCGTCGGCCCGTTCCTGCTCGTGGCCGCGACGACGGGCCTGCTGTACGCGTTCACGCCCCAGCTCGAGGCCGTCGTGCACCGGCACGAGCTGACCGTCGACGCGGTCGGCACCACGCCGCTGCCGCTCGCCGAGCAGGTCGCCGCGGCACGCGCCGAGCACCCGGACGGCACCGTCACGCAGGTGCAGCCCGCCGCGGCGCCCGACGGCACGACGCGCGTCGTCCTCGCGTCCGAGGACGTGCCGGCCGGCCGGGACCTCACCGTGTTCGTGGACCCGTACACCGCCGAGGTGCGCGGCGCCCTGCCCACGTTCGCGGGCTTCCTGCCCGTGCGGGCCACGATCGACGACCTGCACCGGAACCTGCTGCTCGGCGAGCCGGGCCGCGTGTACTCCGAGCTCGCGGCGTCGTGGCTGTGGGTGGTCGTGCTGGGCGGGGTCGCGATGTGGGTGGCGCGGTCGGCGCGCCGCGGCCGGTGGCGCCGGCTCGTCGTCCCCGAGCGGGGGCGCGCGGGCCGCCGCCGCACGCTGTCGTGGCACGGCGTCGTCGGGCTCGTCGCCGCGCTCGGCCTGCTGGCGCTGTCGGTCACGGGTCTGACGTGGTCGGCGCGCGCCGGCGCGAACGTCGGCGAGCTGCGCGCCGCGTGGGGGTGGAGCACCGCGTACGTCGACACGACGCTGCCCGGCGCGGCGGCCGGCGAGCACGACGCGCACGCGGCGCACGGCGGCGGGGCGGGCGGCACGGACGACGCCGCGGCGGACGACGTGGACGCGGTGCTGACCGCGGGCGTCGGTGTCGACGGCGTCCTCGCGACGGCCCGCACCGAGGGGCTGCGCGCGCCCGTGCGCCTGACGCCCCCGGCGGAGACCGGCCAGGCGTGGACGGCGGCCGAGCCCGGCGAGGGCTGGCCCACCCGCGCCGACGTGATCGCCGTCGACGGCGCGGACGGCTCGGTCGTCGACCGCGTCGACTTCGCCGACCAGAGCGTGCCCGCCAAGCTCGCGCACTGGGGCATCCAGGCGCACATGGGCAGCCTCTTCGGGCTCGTGAACCAGCTGCTGCTGGCGGGCCTCGCCCTCGCGCTCATCACCCTCGTGGTGCTCGGCTACCGCATGTGGTGGCAGCGCCGCCCGACGCGCCAGGCATCAGGACCGGGACCGTGGCTGCGGCCGGGCGCGCTGCGGGCGGCGCCGCGGTGGCTCGCCGCGCTGCTGCTCGTCGCCGCGGCGGCCGTCGGCTGGGTGGTGCCGCTGTTCGGCGTGCCGCTGCTGGTGTTCCTCGCGGTGGACGCGCTGGTGGCGGCACGGGCGCGCCGCAGGGCCGCCGCCCGCTGATCGAGGACGACGACGGCCGGTCGATGTCGTGGTGACGTGCGTGCCGTCGGGTGGCGGCGGCCTGCCCGCACGCCCCACCCGGAGGTCACCGAGCGTAGGTGCGGCGGCGCCGCGGCGCGCGTCGAGCCGCCCGGGGCCACGTCAGCACGGGGGCGCGAGGGCGGCGTCCCGCCGCCGGTCTCGCGGACGGCGGGACGGCGGGTGGTCGTGCGGTCGGTGTGTCGGCGGGCGTGCCGGTGGGCGTGTCGGCGGGCGGAGGAGGTTCTCCCCGCGGGCGTACGCATCGTGTGCGCACGGTGTGCGTACGCCCGTGGGACGACATCCCGTCTCCCGGCCGACACGCGCGTGGCGACACGCAATGAGCGACGGCGGGCCGCGTGCGGCGGGGACCGGCGAGGCGCCCACGCTCGGCAGGCGCCGCACCGCCGCCAGGAGCAGACTCCCCCTCACCGGGGGTCCGCGGCGCCGCGGTCCGCGGCGCCGCAGGTCAGAAGGGGTCGCCATGGTCGCCACCGCACCGCCGCCCAGCGCGCTCAAGCGCACCGTGGGCCGCCGGATGCTGCTCGTGTTCATCGTCGGGGACATCCTCGGCGCGGGGATCTACGCGCTGACCGGCCGCGTCGCCGGCGAGGTCGGCGGGGCGATCTGGATCCCGTTCCTCGTCGCGTTCGCGCTCGCCACGCTCACCGCGACGGCGTACGCGGAGCTCGTCGGCCGGTTCCCGCGGGCCGCCGGCGCCGCCGTGTACGCCCAACGTGCGTACGGGCGGCCGTTCGTGACCTTCCTCGTGGCGTTCGCCGTGCTGATGTCCGGCATCACGAGCGCGAGCGCGGCGGCGCGGGCGTTCGGCGGCGACTACCTCGCCGAGCTCGTCACCGTGCCGACGCTCGTCGCCGCGTGGGTGTTCGTGCTCGCCATCGCCGCGGTCAACGTCATCGGCATCTCGGAGTCGGTGCGGGTCAACCTCGTGCTGACGGCCGTCGAGGTGACCGGCCTCGTCGTCATCCTCGTCATCGGGGCGCGTGCGTTCCTCGCCGGCGAGGGCGACCCCTCGCGGGCCATGACGCTCACCACGGACGGTCCCGCGTGGATGGCGGTGCTCGGCGGCACCGCGCTCGCCTTCTACGCGCTGCTCGGCTTCGAGGACTCGGTGAACCTCGCCGAGGAGTGCCGGCACCCGCGCCGCGACTTCCCGCGCGCCCTGTTCGGCGGCATCGCCATCACCGGCGTCATCTACCTCGCCGTCGCGTTCACGACGTCGATGCTCGTGGAGACGGACACGCTGGCGGGGTCGACCGGGCCGCTGCTGGAGGTGGTGCGCGTCGCGGGCCTGGTGTTCCCGCCGTGGCTGTTCGCGCTCATCGCGCTCGTCGCGGTCTCCAACACGGCGCTGATCAACATGATCATGGCGTCGCGCGTCGTCTACGGGATGTCCCGCGAGGGCATCGTGCCCGGCTGGCTGGGCCGCGTCGGCAGCCGCCGGCAGACGCCGTGGACGGCCATCGCCTTCACGACCGTCATCGCGCTCACGCTGGTCAGCACGGGCGACCTGTCCGGCCTCGCCGACACGACGGTGCTCCTGCTGCTGCTCGTCTTCGCGACCGTCAACGTGTCCGTGCTGGTGCTGCGCCGACGCTCGCGCCGCGACGACGACGCGACGCCGCACGGGGACGCCGAGCGCACGTTCCGCGCGCCGACGTGGGCGCCCGTGCTCGGCACCGTCGTCTCGCTCGTGCTCGCGTCGCCGCTCACGGGTCGCGAGGCGGACGTGTACGCGCGCGCCGGCATCCTGCTCGGCATCGGCGTCGTGCTCTACGTGGTCAACCGGCTGTTCGTCCCGCGGGCACCGGCTGAGGGCGCCGCGCTCGGCGTCGACCAGGGCGAGCCGGCCGGCACGCACGAGTCCTGACGCGCACGCGCCCGTAGGGTCGGACGGGACCCCCGTCCGGACCCGGAGGAGCCATGGACCTGCTCGTCGTGCTGGTCGTGGGCGTGCTCGTCGTGGTGGCGGTGACGTCGTTCGCGCCGCGCGTCGGCGTGGCCGCACCGCTGCTGCTCGTGCTCGTCGGCATCGGCGTCAGCGTCCTGCCGTTCGTGCCGCCCGTCGAGGTCGAGCCGGAGCTCCTGCTCGGCGTCATCCTGCCGCCGCTGCTCTACTCCTCGGCGGCGAACATGCCGGCGATGGACTTCCGCCGGGACCTGCGGACGATCTCCGCGTTCTCGGTGCTGCTGGTCGTGGCGTCGGCGCTGCTCGTCGGGGTCGTCCTGCACGCGCTGCTGCCCGACATCGGCCTCGCGACGGCCGTGGCGGTCGGGGCCGTCGTCAGCCCCACCGACGCCGTCGCGACGTCGATCGTGCGCAAGGCCGGCGTGTCGCCGCGCATCGTCACCGTGCTCGAGGGCGAGTCGCTGCTCAACGACGCGTCGGCGCTCGTGCTGCTGCGCTCCGCGATCGTCGCGACCGCGGCGACGGTGTCGGTCGTCGAGGTCGCGGGCGACTTCGTCCTCGCGGTGGTGATCGCCGTGGCCGTCGGGTGGGTCGTCGGCCGGGCGCAGCTCGCCGTGCGGGCGCGGCTCGCGCTCCCGCAGGCCAACGTGGCCATCTCGCTCGTCGCGCCGTTCGTCGCCTACCTCCCGGCCGAGCACCTGGAGGCGTCGGGCCTGGTCGCCGCCGTCACCGCCGGGCTCGTCACCGGCAACGGGGGCGCCCGGTACCTGCGCGCCGAGGACCGCGCCGCCCAGCGCGCGGTGTGGCGCACGCTCGAGCTGCTGCTCGAGAGCGCGGTGTTCCTGCTCATGGGGCTCGAGGTGTCGGGGCTGGTGCTCGACGTGCGCGAGGCGCACGGCAGCGAGCTGCTCGCCCTCGGGCTCGGCGCCCTCACGGCGACCGTCGTCGTCGCGGTGCGCACGGTGTTCGTCACCGCGTCCGTGTGGGGCCTCGCGCGACGGTCCCGGCGGATCCCCGAGCTGCGCGACGTGCTCGCGCGCGCGGAGCACCGGCTCGCGCGCGGCCCGGACCGGCCCGGCGTCGCCGCGCCCGAGGCCGAGCGGCGCCGCGTCCTGCTGCGGCGGCGGGTGCGGCGCAAGCGCGCCGACATCGACTTCTTCGCGGCCGAGGCCTTCGGTCCGCGCGAGGGCGTGGTGCTCGTGTGGGCGGGCATGCGCGGCGCCGTGACGCTCGCCGCCGCGCAGTCGCTGCCGTCCGACACCCCGCAGCGCTCGCTGCTCGTGCTCGTGGCCTTCGTGGTCGCGGCGGGCACGCTGCTCGTCCAGGGCGCGACCCTGCCGTGGGTGGTCCGCCGGCTGGGGCTGACGGACCGCCCCGGCGACGACGGCGCCGAGCGGGCGGCGCTGAGCGTGGAGCTGCGGCGGGCCGCGGCGCGGCGGCTGGAGGACGACGCCCTCCACCGCCCGGACGGCACCCCGTTCCCCGCCGACGTGGTCGAGCGCGCCCGCACCGAGCTCGCCGCCCTCGACGCGAGCGAGTCCGACGACGAGGACGCCCCCACCCGCGCCGACCTCCAGCGCCTGCTGCTCGTGCTGCTCGACGCCCAGCGCGACGAGCTGCTGCGCCTGCGCGATCTCGGCACGTACTCGTCGAAGGCGCTCGACGAGGCGCTCGTCCGGGTCGACGCGGCGCAGATCGGCGTGCAGATGCGGGCGGCGGAGGACGACTGACGCCGACCGTCAGCGAGGCGACGCCTCGTACGTGTGCCCCGCCGCGCGCAGGCGCTCGACGAGGGCGTCGCCGATGCCGGTCGCGGGCGTGAGGGAGCCGGCGCGGTCGGGCAGGCGGTCGCCGTCGAGGGCGAGCGCCAGCGCCGACTCCCCCAGCATGACGGCCGTCGCCGCGTAGCCGGGGTCGCCGTCGCCCTGCGCGAGCGCGCGGTACTGCCGGCCCGTCGTCGTGACCGCATGGACCTCCATGCGGAACCGGCCGGTGCGGCGCGTCTCCTCGTCGGGGCCCTCCCCGGACGCGGGCAGGACACGGTCGAGCAGGGCGCGCGTCGGCGGGAGGGCCACGACGCCGACGAGAGCCGGCAGGGCGGCGGTGAGCGCGAGCGCCGCGGCGGCACCTCGCGCACCCCGGCCGGTGCCGGCCACCTCGCCGTACCGCATCGAGCGCCCGTACGACCAGCCGGTGAGCGCGTTGCTGCGGCGCACGACGCGCGTGTTGAACGACGCCATCGGTGACGCGGCCACCCACGCGCCGTCGTGCGTGCGGCCGGGCAGCGGGGAGTCGGGCGGCTGCGGCAACGCCGGCTCGGCGCCGCGGTCGGGGCTCAGCGCGTACGGGTCGGCCAGCAGCCGGCGCACGCGCGCGTCCTTCGCCGCCTGCTCGACGACGCCGCGCATCGACGCGACCGTGCCGCCGCTCACGCCGCCGCGCGCGGTCGCGACCGTCCGCACGTCGCGCAGCGCACCGGCGCCGTCCGCCTCGACCCGCCGGTGCAGCACGTGCACGGCGAGGTCGGACGGCACCGCGTCGTACCCGCACGCATGGACGACGCGGGCACCCGACGCCCGCGCGACCTCGTCGTACCGGTCGATCGCCCGCCGCACGAACGGCACCTCGCCCGTCAGGTCCGCGTAGTGCGTGCCGTTGCGGGCGCACGCGCCGACCACCGGCAGCCCGTGCCGCAGGTACGGCCCGACGGTGCTGACGACGACGCGGGTGGCGGCCGCCATCGCGGCGAGCGACGCCGGGTCGGACGTGTCGGCGACCAGGACCGGCCAGTCGTGCGCCGCCGCCGGGAGCTCGGCCCGGACGTCCTCGACCTTGCCGCGCGTGCGGCCCGCGAGCGCCACGCGCAGGCCGGGCGGGGCGTGCTCGGCGACGTACGCCGCCGTCAGCCGCCCGACGAACCCGGTGACGCCGAACAGGACGAGGTCGTGCTCGCGCGGGGCCGTCATCCGGCGATGCTCGCCCCGGCCGGAGGGGTCCGCAACCGGCGGGGGCGTCCCGGGGCGCGGACCCGGGCACGTTGACGTGCGGGCGGTCCGTGCGCGAGCGTCGATCGGCGGCCGGCCCGTTCGTCGAGCAGGTGAGCGGGCCCGCCGGGTCCCGGACGACGGACGGACGACATGGCCAGGTACCTCATCCTCATCCACGGCGACGAGCAGCAGTGGGACGCGCGCACGCCCGAGCACCAGGAGGCGAACGACGCGGGGCACCGCGCCTTCGCCGCAGCGGCGGGCGACCGCGTGCTCGGCGGCGAGGAGCTCGCCGCGGCCGCGACCACCACGACCCTGCGCGGGGCACCGGACGGCGGCGTGCTCGTGACCGACGGCCCGTTCCTCGAGACCAAGGAGGTGCTCGGCGGGTACTACCTCGTGGAGGCACGCGACCTGGACGAGGCGCTGGCGCTCGCCCGCCACCTGCCCGAGCTGCGGGAGCCGCACGCGGCGGTCGAGGTGCGTCCCGTCGTGGACCACGGCTGAGCCGGTGGGCGCCGTGCCGTCGGCCGCATCGCCGGACGGGTCGTCAAGCGCGTCGGCGGACGCCGTCGCGCGGGCCGTCGAGGACGCGCACCGGCGCGAGTGGGCCCACGTGCTCACCGCGACGGTGCGCGTCACGCGCGACCTCGACGCCGCCGAGGAGTGCACCCAGGACGCGTTCGCCCAGGCGCTCGTGACGTGGCGGGCGTCGGGCGTCCCGGCGCGCCCGGGCGCGTGGCTGACGACGGTCGCGCGCAACCGTGCGCTCGACCGCCGGCGCCGCGACGCGCTGTTCCGGCGGGCGATGCCGGAGCTCGTCATGGACGAGACCGTGGCGGGGCCGGCCGACGCGCCCGAGCCCGCCGCGGTCGCCGACGACCTGCTCCGGCTGGTGTTCACGTGCTGCCACCCGGCGCTGTCCCGCGAGGCGCAGGTCGCGCTCACGCTGCGGCTGCTGTGCGGGCTCTCCACGGCGGAGGTCGCGCGGGCGTTCCTCGTGCGGGAACCGGCGATGGCGGCACGGCTGACACGGGCGAAGCGCAAGATCGCGGCGGCGCGGATCCCGTACCGGGTGCCGGCCGCCGACGAGCTGCCCGCGCGCGTCGCGGCGGTGCTCGACGTGCTGCACCTCGTGCTCACCACCGGCCACTCCGCACCCGTCGGCGACGCGGTGCTGCGCGCCGACCTGCTCGACGGCGCCGTCCGCCTCGCGCGGCTGCTGCACGCGCAGCTGCCGGACGACCCGGACGTCGCGGCGCTGCTCGCGCTGGTGCTGCTGACGGACGCCCGCCGGGACAGCCGCGTCGGACCGGCCGGGGAGCCGGTGCTGCTCGCCGACCAGGACCGCACGCGCTGGGACGCCGACCTGGTCGCGGAGGGCACCGCCCTGCTCACCGACGCGCTGCGACGGCGTCCCGGCCGGTACGCCGTCCAGGCGGCGATCGCGGCCGTGCACGCCGAGGCGCCGACGTGGGAGCGGACCGACTGGACCGAGGTGGTCGGGCTGTACGACGTGCTGCTGCGGCTGTGGCCGTCGCCGGTCGTCGCCCTGAACCGGGCGGTCGCCGTCGGTCAGCGCGACGGCGCCGCGGCGGGCCTCGCGGCGCTCGCGCCGCTGCTCGACGACCCGGCGCTCGCGACGTACGCGTACCTCGGCGCGGCGCGGGCCGACCTGCTGCGCCGGCTGGGCCGGTGGCGCGAGGCGGCCGACGCGTACGCCGAGGCGCTGGCGCTCACGGACAACGCGGCCGAGCGGGCGTTCCTCGCCCGGCGGCTGGCCGAGGTGCGGGAGCGGGCCGGCTGAGCGGGGGCGGCGCTCAGGACGACGGGTACAGGTCCTCGACGTCGGCGAGCGGCACGCGCCCCTCGGCGGCCGCGCGCAGCACCGGGTCGAGCGTGACGAACGCGTCCGCCTGGAGCTGCGCGACGGCGAGGTACTCGGCGTCGCCGGTGTCGGACCAGCCGAGCTCGTGCGCGATGCGCCAGGCCGTCGCGCGCGACACCCGGTCGCCCAGGAGCCGCATCTTCGTCGTCGTCACGCCGTCGAGCAGGCGCCGGCCCTCCGCCTCGGGCAGCACGCCCGAGCGCACCGCCCGGTACAGGTACCCGAGCACGTGCGAGCGCAGCAGCGTCGGCCCGACCAGCTGGTGCTCCTCGGGCACGACGACGCCGTCGCGGGCGAGCTCGACGGCGACGAGGTGGTCGATCGCGTAGCGGGTCATGCGGCCATCCTGCCCCCGCCCCGGGACGGCGGCCGGACGGTGGACGCGGCGCGCGTCGACCTGTCCGCCGTCCCCCCACGGCGCCGGCCACCCGGACACCGCGCAGGTCGCGCACGGTGCGTGTCACCTCGTGGACCCGCCGTCGCACGACCCCGCGATCACGCAGCCGGTGGCGCCCGGACGCCGCACGATCGCGGGGTCGCCGGTGCGACGTCCCACGGCCGGAGCACCCGGACGAGGCAAGCCGACGAGGCGGGGGACGGGGCCGGCGGGTCGGGCGGCGTCAGGCGATGGCCGCGAGCGCCTTGCGGATGCGCGTCGGGGAGACCGGCACCGGCGTGCCCAGCTGCTGCGCGAACAGGCTGACCCGCAGCTCCTCGACGAGCCACCGCACGTCGTCGAGCGCACGCGCCTTCGCCGGGTCCGGCGAGCCCGCCGCGACGCGCGCGCGGGCCGCCTCGTACTGCTCGACGACGTCGTGCACCTGCCACGCGAGGTCGGCGTCGCGGTGCGGGTTCTCCGCCGCCTTCGTCAGCCGGTGCCCGGCGGCGCGCAGGTACCGGACGAGCTGCGGGAGCCGGTCCGCGCCGACCTCGGACACGAACCCGTCGTGCACGAGCGCCGCGGCCTGCTCGCGCACGTCCTGCGCGGTCGACAGCAGCGCGAGGCTGTTCGACGCCCGCACCTGCGCGTCGAGCTCGCGCCACGCACCGAGCACGCCGACGAGGTCCCCGACGACACGGTGCACGTCGTCCTCGAGGCCCGCCCGGACGTCGGCCCGCAGCGCCGCGTACGCGTCGGCGTCCCGGACGTCCCGCGGTGAGCGGCCCGCCAGGTGCCGGGCCATGAGCCGGTCGACCGAGGCGAGCTGCACGTCGGTGACCAGCGCGTCCGTCGACGGGTACGGGGACGCCGCGAGCGCGAGCGCCTGCGGGCCGGTCCACCGGCTGGTGACGCGCCCGGCCGGCAGGCCGGCGTCGAGGACGAGCAGCCGGCGCAGCCCGCGCCGGGCGGCGACCTCGGCGGCCGCGGCGTCGGCGAGCACGCGCAACGCGACGGAGGGCGCGCCGCCGGTCGTCTCCTCGACGAGCGTCGGGTAGGCGCGGACGACGCCGCCCGCGGCCGACGGCGCCTCGACGACGTCCGGCAGCGCACCGGGCAGGTCGGGCCACCGGGTCAGGCCCGTGCGCTCGAGGTCGACGCCCGGCGCCGTCGCCGACGCACCGGGACGCGGCCCGGCACCGCGCCGCGCGCGCCCGCCGGCCGTCCCCGCGTCCGCGCCGGTCGCGGGCGGCGTCGCGGCCGTCCCGCCGGCCGCCGCCATCGCCTCCTCCATCGCCGCCCGCACCGCGCTGCGGACCGCCGACGACACGGCGTCCTGCGCGCGGTCCGCGTTGCGCCGCTGGAGGACCAGCAGGTCCTTGCCCTCGTCGACGACGCCCCCGCGCTCCCCCACGACGCGGAACGTCATGCGCAGGTGCGGCGGCAGCTTGTCCTCCTCGACGGCGTCGGGCGGCACCTCGACGTCGCGCAGCGCCCGCACGGCGCGGGCGAACATCTCCCGGAACGACGGGGCGGCGTCGGCGGCCCGCACGGTGTCCTCCCACGACGCGACGTGCTCGGTCATCCACGCGTCGACGGCGCGGGCGACGTCCGGCGCGGGGACCAGCTGCACGCGCACGGCCTTGGGCAGCGCGCGGATCGTGGCCGTCAGCAACTCGGCGCGCACGCCGGGCACCATCCAGTCGAAGCCCTCGGGACGCACGCGCGGCAGCTGCGGCAGGGGGATGTGCACCGTCACGCCGTCGGCCTCGGTGCCGGGCTGGAACTGGTACGTCAGCGGGAACGACAGCTCGCCCTGCGGCCAGCGCGACGGGAACTGGTGCTCGTCGACGGCTGTGTCCGACCCGACGAGCAGCTCGCGCGTGAACGTCAGCAGGTCGGGGTCGCGGCGGCGCGCGTCCTTCCACCAGCGATCGAAGTGCCGGGCGGAGACGACGTCGTCGGGGACGCGCTCGTCGTAGAAGTCGAACAGCACGTCGTCGTCCACCACGAGGCGGCTGCGGGTGCGGGCCTCGAGGTCCCCGACCTCGGCGAGCAGGCGCCGGTTCTCGTGGAAGAACGCGTGGTGCGTCGTCCACTCACCCTGCACCAGCGCGTGGCGCAGGAAGAGCTCGCGCGCGCCCGCGGGGTCGACCTTTCCGAGCAGCACGCGGCGGTCCGCGACGATCGGCACGCCGTACAGCAGCACCTTCTCGACGACCATCGCGGCGCCCTGCCGCGTCGACCACGCGGGGTCGGAGTAGGTGCGCTTCACGAGGTGCGCGCCGAGCTCCTCCGCCCACTCCGGCCGGATGCGCGCGGCGTCGCGCGCCCACAGCCGGGAGGTCTCGACAAGCTCCGCGGCCATGACCCACGCCGGCGGCCGCTTCGACAGGCCGGACCCGGGGAAGAGCGCGAACCGGGCCCCGCGCGCGCCGAGGTACTCGTTGCGTGCCCGCCGGTCGGGCGTCGCGCGCCCGCGGCCCTTCGCGTCCTTGCCGGTCGCCTGCACCTCGGTCGCGAGCTGCATGCCGACCTGCGACAGCAGCCCCGACAGGATCGCCTGGTGGATGGCGTCGCCGTCCCACGACCAGCGAGTCCGCGCGTCCTGGGCGGTGCCGCCGGGCGTCGTCGTGGGCTCCACGACCTCCTGCACCGGTGCGCCCGCCGGGCCGCGCCGCCCGCGGCCGCCGTCCCGGCCGGCCGCCTGCACCGCCGCGCGCGCCGCGACCAGCTCGTCCGGCACGGGCGTCGGCGCGCCCTTCGCCGCGATGCCCAGCGGCTTGGTGAGGTCGCGCAGCTGCGTGACGACGTCCTGCCACTCGCGCACGCGCAGGTAGTGCAGGTGCTCGGCCTTGCACATGCGGCGGAACGCGGACCCGGACAGCGCGTGCTGCTGGTCGCGCAGGTACGACCACAGGTTCAGGTAGCTGAGCAGGTCGGAGCTCGGGTCGGCGAAGCGGCGGTGCAGCTGGTCGGCGGTGTCCCGCTGGTCGGCGGGACGCTCGCGCGGGTCCTGGATCGACAGCGCCGCGGCGATGACGACGACCTCGCGCGCGACGCCGCGACGTCCCGCCTCGACGACCATGCGGGCGATGCGCGGGTCGACGGGGATCTGCGCGAGCGCGCGGCCCGTCTCGGTCAGGCGCGTGCGGCCGTCGCGGACCTCGAGCGCCCCGAGCTCGGTGAGCAGCGCGACGCCGTCGCGGACCGCGCGCACGTCCGGCGGGTCGACGAAGGGGAACTCGACGACCTCGTCCGGGCTGCCGACGACACCCACCGAGATCATCTGCAGGATCACGGACGCCAGCGACGTGCGCAGGATCTCCGGCTCGGTGTACTCCGGCCGGGACGCGAAGTCCTCCTCGGAGTACAGCCGGATCGCGATACCGGGCGACAGGCGCCCCGACCGGCCCGAGCGCTGGTTGGCCGACGCCTGGGAGATCGGCTCGATCGGCAGCCGCTGCACCTTCGTCGCCTTGGAGTACCGCGAGATGCGCGCGGTGCCCGGGTCGACGACGTAGGTGATGCCCGGGACGGTCAGCGACGTCTCGGCGACGTTGGTGGCGAGGACGATGCGCCGCGTGTCGTGCCGCTCGAAGACGCGACGCTGCTCGGCCGCGGACAGGCGCGCGTACAGCGGCAGCAACTCGATGGCCTGCGGGTGCCGGGGGTCGGTGACGCGTGCGCCGAGCGACCCGCGCAGGCCGTCCTCCGCGTCGCGGATCTCGCGCTCGCCGGACAGGAACACCAGCACGTCGCCCGGCCCCTCGGCCATGAGCTCGTCGACGGCGTCGGTGATGCCGGTGACCATGTCGCGGTCCTCGGCGCCCTCGCCGGTCAGGGGCCGGTACCGGATGTCCACCGGGTACGTGCGCCCGCTGACCTCGACCACGGGCGCGGGCACGCCGTCGGGGTGCTCGTCGGTCGGCGGGCCGGCGAAGTGCCGCGCGAACCGGTCGGAGTCGATCGTCGCGGACGTGATGATCAGCTTGAGGTCCGGCCGCCGCGGCAGCAGCCGCGTGAGGTACCCGAGGATGAAGTCGATGTTGAGGCTGCGCTCGTGCGCCTCGTCGATGATGAGCGTGTCGTACCGGCGCAGCATCGGGTCGCGCTGGATCTGCGCGAGCAGGATGCCGTCCGTCATCACCTTGACGAGCGTCTCGTCGGACGACTCGTCGGTGAACCGCACCTGGTACCCGACGACGCCGCCGAGGGTCGTGCCGAGCTCGTCGGCGATGCGGTCCGCGACCGACCGTGCCGCGATGCGCCGCGGCTGCGTGTGCCCGATCTGCCCCGCGCGCCCCCGGCCGAGCTCCAGCGCGATCTTCGGCAGCTGCGTCGTCTTGCCGGACCCCGTCTCGCCCGCGACGACGACCACCTGGTGGTCCCGGATCGCGGCGGCGATCTCCGCGCGCCGGGCCGAGACCGGCAGCTGCTCCGGGTACACGATCGCGGGCAGCTGCACCGCCGCGCGGCGCTCGGCCGCCTGCGCGAGCCGCTGCTCGTCGCGCGCCCGCCGGTCGCCGCCCTCCGCCCGGTCGCCGCCCTTCGCCCGGTCGCCGGCCTTCGTCCGGTCGCCGCCGTCGCGCCGCCGGCCGCCCTCGCGCCGCTCGCCGTCGCGCCGCCGCTGGTCGGGACGCTCCTCGCGCCGGCCGTCCGGTCGGGACGCGCGCCCGTCGTCGACCTGCTCCGCCTGCTGGTCGCGCTGCTCGTCGCGCTGCTCGCCGTCGGGGCGCGCACCCTCGCCGCGCCCGCGGCCACGACGACCCCGCGGCCGGCGCGGGGCGCGCTCGTCCGTGGCGGGGGTGGGGTCGGTCGTGCTCACGACGTCCCATCCTCCCAGGCGTGCGGCGTGCACCGCGCGGTCATTGCCGTCGCGGGGCCGGCGCCCTACCGTCGGCGGGTCGGTCCGGCACCGTGCGCAGCCCGCGCCACGGCCCGCGACGCGCCGGATCCGGGGGGACGCATGCAGCACCACGGCAACAACCTCGCGCTGCTCGCCGCGGGCGTGATGGCGCTCGGGTTCGCCGGCGAGCGCCTCGCCGGCGGCGCGTCCGGGCTGCACCTCGTCACGCTCGTGGCCGCCGTGGTCGCCGGGGGCGCGGCGGTCGTCGCCGGGCTCCTGGGCCTGGTCGGCTCGGGCCGGGACGACCACCGCGACTGACGCCGCGCCGCGCCGCGCCGCGGCCGCCCGGTCAGGCGAGCACGGCCGTCGCCTCCACCTCGACGAGGAACGCCGGGTCCGCCAGCGCCTGCACGCCGATGCCCGTGAGCGGCGCCGCGGGTGTCACGCCGAGCCGTGCGGCGGCGCGCGCCACACCCTCGACGAACAGCGGCATCCGCTCGGGCGTCAGGTCGACGGCGTAGACGCGCAGCCGGGTGACGTCGTCGAACGTCGCGCCGACGGACGCGAGGGCCGTCGCGACGTTGAGGTAGCACTGCTCGGTCTGGGCGGCGAGGTCGCCGGCGCCGACGAGCCGCCCCTCGCCGTCGAGCGCGACCTGCCCGGCGACGCTGACGGTACGGCTGCCGGTCGCCACGGACACGTGGCGGTAGACGTCGACGGGGGCGAGGCCGTCGGGGTTCGACAGGGACACGGGCACGGGGCTCCTCCGAGGGGTCGGTCGGGTCGGTCGGGGCGCCGCGGTTCGCAGTGCCGTGCCGCCACCGTGCATGCTTCACACCGGTGTCAGGGTCAAGTCGGCCCGCGCGGAGGGAGCACGGTGCGCATCGGGGAGGTCGCCGCGGCGACGGGGGCGTCGGCCCGCTCGCTGCGCCACTACGAGCAGCTGGGGCTCATCGCGTCGCGCCGGGAGCCCAACGGGTACCGCGACTACGACGAGGAGACGGTCGTGCGGGTCCGCCAGATCCGCGGGCTGCTCGACAGCGGCATCCCGACCCGCGTCATCGAGCGGATGCTGCCGTGCCTGGACGGCGGCCCGGACATCCTCCCGGACGAGGCCACGCCCGAGCTGCTCGCCGGCCTCGAGCGGGAGCGCGCGTCCCTCGACGCGCGCATCGCCACCCTGGTCCGCAGCCGCGAGGCGCTCACCGGCTACATCGCGACGGTGACGGCGGCACGCACGGCCCGCTGACCGCGAGCCGGGACGCCTCTTCGGCGACCCCGCGATCGTGCGTCGTCCCCGGTCCCGGAGCCTGCGCGATCCCGGGGTCGCGGACCGGTGCGCCCGCGATCCGGGACGACGTCGGTGGTGAGGTGCTCGGCGGCCCGGCGGCGACCGGCCTCGGCGTCATGTCGAGCAGGTCGCCGTGGACGTCGTCCACGGATATGCGTACGCTCGTACACATGACCACCGACGACCGGCCGACCGCCGACGGCACCCCGACCGACTGGTTCGCCGGCGACTCCCGCAGCGACCACCAGCGGACGCTCGCCCGCGTCGTCCGCGGCGTCTGAGCCACGATGCGCGCGCGCCGCACCGACCCCGGACGCCGGGACCGCATCCTCGACGTCACGCTCGACCTCGTCGCCGAGGTGGGGGTCGCCGGTGTGTCGCACCGCCGCATCGCCGCGCGGGCCGACGTGCCGCTCGGGTCGATGACCTACCACTTCGAGGGCATGGACGACCTGCTGCACGAGGCGTTCACGCGGTTCGCGGACCGCAGCGGCGAGCGGTTCGCGCAGCGGCTCGGCGCCGCGCACGACCGGGCGGAGGCGCTGACGGCCGTCGTCGACCTCGTGCACGAGCTCTCCGACCCGCGGACGAACGCCGAGCGCGTCGTCATGTACGAGCTGTACACGCTCGCCGCGCGCGACCCCCGCTACCGCGCGATCACCACCGCGTGGATGGCGCGCAGCCGCCGCGAGCTCGGCCGGCACTTCGCGCCCGACGTCACGCGCCGCCTCGACGCGCTCGTCGAGGGGCTCTCGCTGCACCGCGCGCTCGACGAGGACCCCTTCGACCGGGCCCTGACCGAGGACGCCGTCCGCCGGCTCGTGGGCGACGCCTGACGCGGCCGACCGGCCGTCGGAAGCCCCGCTGCCGGAAAACACCGTGCGCGGCCCGGCCGTCCCGCCTACCGTCGACCCCGTGCTGAGCTGACCCCTGCCCCGAGTCCCCGTCCGACTCAACCGCGCCCGTCGAGCCGACCACGTCGAGCCGACCGCTCCGGGCGCCCGCAGGTGGTGATCGCATGACCCCCGTGCTGCGCGCACGCTTCCTCGTCCGCTCCTACGACGGCCGCACCGTGCTCGACGGCGTCGATCTCGACGTCGACCCCGGGCACCGGCTCGGCGTCGTCGGCGAGAACGGCGTCGGCAAGTCGACGCTGCTCCGGCTGCTCGCCGGCCTCGACGACCCCGACTCGGGCGAGGTCGTCCGGCCGCCCGACCTCGGGTTCCTCGGGCAGGAGCCGCTCCTCGACCCGGTGGCGACGGCCGACGACGTCCTCGCCGACGCGCTCGCGCACGTGCGGGCCGTCGCCGACGCGCTCGAGCGGGCGGCCGCGGCGCTCGCGGACGACGCCCCGGGCGCCGGCGACGCGTACGCGGCCGCGCTGGCCCGCGCCGAGCTCGCCGGCGTCTGGGACGCCGACCGCCGGGCCGACGTCGCGCTCGCGGGCCTCGGCCTGGGCGACGTCGCGCGGGACCGGCCGGTCGGCACGCTGTCGGGCGGGCAGCGGTCCCGGCTGGCGCTCGCCGCGCTGCTGGTGCGGCAGCCGGCGGCCGTCCTGCTGGACGAGCCCACCAACCACCTCGATGACGACGCCGCCGGCTACCTCGCCGACGCGCTGCGGCGGCTGCCGGGTGCCGTGCTGCTCACCAGCCACGACCGCGTGTTCCTCGACGAGGTGTGCACCGGCGTGCTCGACCTCGACCCCGGGCTCGACGGCCCGACGACGTACGGCGGCACGTTCACGGACTACCTGGAGGCGCGCCGCGTCGCCCGCGAGCGCTGGGAGCAGCGGTACCGCGACGAGCAGGACGAGCTGAAGGCGCTGAGGGTCGCCGTGCGGACGACCGCGCGGCGCGTCGGGCACGACCGGGCGATGGGCAACGAGGCGAAGCTGCCCTGGGACGCCAAGGGCGCGCGCGTCGAGCAGCAGGTGTCCCGCCGGGTGCGCGACGCGAGGCGCCGCCTCGACACCCTCGGCGCCGAGCAGGTGCGCCGCCCGCCGGCGCCGCTGCGGTTCGCGATGCCGGCCCCGCGGGAGGCTCGCACGCCGGTGGTGCTGCAGGTCCGGGACGCGACCGTGCCGGGGCGCGTGCACGTGCCCGCGCTGGACCTCGACGCGTCGGCGCGGCTGCTCGTCACCGGCCCCAACGGCGCCGGCAAGTCGACGCTGCTGCACCTGCTCGCGGGCGACCTGGCGCCGGCGCACGGCACCGTGCAGCGGACGCGCGGCGTCGAGGTGGCGCTGCTCGAGCAGGACGTCGGCCTGACCGACGACCCCCGCACCCCCCGCGCGCTGTACGCAGCCGTGACGGCGGACCGCGCGGACGCGCCGCCGCTCGTCGACCTCGGGCTCGTCGCACCCCGCGACGTCGACCGGGCGATGCGCGAGCTGTCCGTCGGCCAGCGGCGGCGCGTCGTCCTCGCCCTGCTCGTGGCCCGGACGCCGCACGTGCTGCTGCTCGACGAACCGACCAACCACGTGTCGGTCACGCTCGCCGGGGAGCTCGCCGACGCGCTCGCGACCGCGCCGGGCGCCGTCGTCGTCGCCACCCACGACCGCTGGCTGCGGCGCACGTGGACGGGCGCGCGGGCCGAGGTGCGGGACGGCGTGCTCGTCGCCGGGTGACCCGACCGGGTGCGGTGACTCGTCCGGGTGGACGGGCGGGCACGGGTGGGCACGGGCGCGACCGGCACGGCATGCTGGGCCCTGGGCGATTCGTCCGGATCGCCGACGCCGACGACGGGAGGGCCCGTGCTCGACGCCCCGTGGCCCCCGCCGCACGACGGGCCCCAGCAGCCGCGCGACGCGCACGCCCGCGCGTGGACGGCCGACGTCCGCCGGCCCACGCCGCCCGCGTCCGCCCCGTGGTGGCCCGCGGACGCGCCCGGCGGTGCGCTGCCGAGGCACGCGTCGGACGGGCACGCGCGGGACGGGCAGGCACGGGACGCGCGGACGCGGGACGGGCACGCACGGGACGGGCGCCGCACCGGCGCGAGGCCGACCCCCGGCGCCGCGCGCCCGCGGCCGCACGCCACCTGGCTGCCGGAGCCGGCGTGGATCCCGCAGCCCTCCCCCGCGCCGGAGCAGCGGTGGACGCCGGAGCAGGACTGGGTGGCGACGTTCGCGCGCCGCGCCCCGGCCCCTGACGTGCCCGCCGAGGACGGTCCCGGGAGGGCCGCGCGCTGGCTCGTCGGCGGTGCCGTCGCGGCGGTCGTCGTCCCGCTGCTCGTCCTGGCGCTGGCGCTGGGCCTGTGACCGTGCCGCGTGTGACGTCCGGCCTGTGACGTGCCGCCCGTGACGTGCCGCCTGTGACGTGCCGCCTGTGACGTGCCGGGCGCGGGGTCTGGTTACCGTGGGCGCGTGACCGAGCACGCACGCGGCGACACCGAGCTGCGCACCGACGGCGAGCGCCGCGCGGCCGAGGCCCTCGACGCGGCGGGGATCGCCTACGAGCGGACCCGCCACGGGCGCGTGTCGTCGCTCGCGGAGGCGGCGGCGGCGCGCGGCATCGACCCGACCGACCTGCTCAAGACGATCGTGGTGCGGCGCGGCGAGGACGACCACGTGCTCGTCCTCGTGCCCGGCGACCGCACCATCTCCTGGCCGCGCCTGCGCGCGCTGCTCGGGGTCAGCCGCATGTCGATGCCCGACGCGGCGACCGCGCTGGCCGTCACCGGGTACGAGCGCGGCACCATCACGCCGTTCGGCACGACGCGCACGTGGCCCGTCGTCGCGGACGAACGGGTGCGCGGGCACCGGGTGTCGATCGGCGGCGGCGGGCACGGCGTGGGGTTCACGCTCGACGGCGACGACCTGGTGCGCGTGCTCGGCGCGACCGTGGCGGACGTCACGGACCCCGAGGCCTGAGACGGCCCTCCCCGGGCGCGCCCCGCACGCCTCTCACCTGCCACTTCACCCGTCCGGGGAACGTCCGGGGCGGGTTCGACGTTCAGCGAGACGGCCGTGGGGGCGCCGGGTAGCGTTACCGCGCCGTCGATCCCGGTCCGACGACGTACCGACATCGACGCAGGAGCAGGAGACACCGCCATGACGGAGCTGAGGGACGCCGTGCCCGGGCTCGAGGAGGTCCCGCCTGTGCACGCGATCCGGGTCGAGGCCGAGGACGGCCGCGCGGCGGTGCGCCTCATCGGCGAGATCGACGCCGCGCTGCGCCCCGAGGCCAGCGCGTCGATGGGCATGGCGCTCATGAGCGGGCTGCCCGTCGTCATCGACGCGACGGACGCGACGTTCGTCGACTCGTCGGGCGTCGCGTTCGTGCTCCAGCTCCACCTCGCCGCGTCCGAGGCGGGCATCCCCGTGACGCTGCGCGACCCGCACCGGGTGCTGCGCGAGGTGCTCGACATGGTGGGCCTGTCGGTCGTCATCCCCGACGACGAGGGCTGATCCCGCACCGCCGCGGGCGGGCCGCGGGCGCGGCGGCCGGGGGCGTGTCGGTGGGCGCGGCTACGTTTCGGCGCATGCGGTTGCTGCACACCTCCGACTGGCACCTGGGTCGCACCCTGCACGGGGTCGACCTGTTGGACCACCAGGCCGCGCACCTCGACCACCTGGTCGACGTCGTGCGCGCCGAGGCGGTCGACGCCGTCGTGGTCGCGGGGGACGTGTACGACCGCGCGATCCCGCCGGTCGAGGCCGTGACCCTGCTGTCGGAGACGCTCGCGCGGCTGGCCGAGCGCACGACCGTGGTGGTGACGTCCGGCAACCACGACTCCGCGACGCGGCTCGGGTTCGGGGCGGCGCTGATGCGCGAGCGCGTCCGGCTGCGCACGCGCGTCGCCGGGCTGGCGGAGCCGGTGGTGCTGCCGTCGGACGGCGGCGACGTGCTGGTCTACGGGCTGCCGTACCTGGACCCGGACGCGGCGCGCGTCGAGCTCGGCGAGGACGGCCCGGACGGCGCGCGCGTGCCGCTCGCACGCTCGCACCAGGCCGTGACGGCGGCGGCCATGGCACGCGTGCGGGCGGACGCGGCGGCGCGGCGCGGGGGCGGCCGGCCGCGGACCGTGGTCGCCGCGCACGCGTTCGTCGTCGGCGGCGAGGCCAGCGAGTCCGAGCGGGACATCCGGGTGGGCGGCGTCGACCACGTCACGGCCGACGTCTTCGCGGGCGCGGACTACGTCGCGCTCGGGCACCTGCACGGGCCGCAGGTCGTCCCCGGGCCGGACGGCACGGTGCTGCGCTACTCCGGCTCCCCCCTCGCCTACTCGTTCTCCGAGCTGCGGCACCGCAAGTCGTCCGTGCTCGTGGACCTCGGCGGAGGCGCGCCGGTGACCGAGCTCGTGCCCGCCCCCGTGCCGCGGCGCCTCGCCGAGGTCACCGGGACCCTCGACGACCTGCTCGGCGCGGCCGGCGAGCCGCACACCGACGACTGGGTGCGGGTCACGGTGACCGACGCCGCCCGGCCCGCGGACCTCTTCCGACGCGTGCGGGCCCGGTTCCCGCACGCGCTCGCGGTGCACCACCGCCCCGCGGGCGCCGAGCGCGCCACGGCCCGGGCGGCGGTCGTCACGGCGGCCGCCGACCCCGTCGAGGTGGCCGGCGACTTCGTCGCGCACGTGACGGGCGCGCGTCCCACCGACGCCGAGGTGCACGTGCTGCGGCGCGCCTACGAGCAGGTCCTCGCCGGCGAGCGGAGCGCCTGATGCAGCTGCGCTCCCTCACGGTCCAGGCGATCGGGCCGTTCGCCGGCCGGCACACCGTCGACTTCGCCGCGCTCGGCGCGGCCGGGCTCTTCCTGCTCGAGGGGCCGACCGGCGCGGGCAAGTCCACGCTCATCGACGCCGTCGTCTTCGCCCTCTACGGCAAGGTCGCGGGCGCCGACGCGAGCGACGAGCGGCTGCGGTCAGCGTACGCGGCGCCGGAGGTCGAGTCGGTGGTCGACCTCGTGCTCGAGGTGCCGTCGGGCGTCTACCGCGTGCGGCGGACGCCGGCGTACCAGCGCCCCAAGCGGCGCGGCGCCGGGACGACGACCGCGCAGGCCAGCGCGCGCCTGTGGCGGCTGCCCGCCGACGTCGACTGCACCGGCGGGCCCGACGCGCTCGACACCGTCGGCGAGCTCGTGAGCACCCGCCTCGACGAGGTGGGGCACGAGCTGCAGCGCGTCGTCGGGCTCGACCGCGCGCAGTTCGTCCAGACGATCGTGCTGCCGCAGGGCGAGTTCGCACGGTTCCTGCGCGCCAACCCCGAGGACCGGCGCGGGCTGCTGCAGAAGATCTTCGGCACCGCCGTCTACGAGCAGGTGCAGCAGCGGCTCGCGCAGCTGCGCCGCGAGGCCGACCGGGCCGTCGAGGCGGCGCGCGCCGAGCTGCAGGGCGCCGCGGAGCACCTGGTCGGCGCCTGCGGGCTCGACGCGGAGGCGGCCGAGGAGCTGCGCCGCGCGCTCGCGGGGGCCGTGACGGGGACGGTCGGTGCGGGGACGGGCGGTGCGGGGACGGGCGGTGCGCGGACGGGCGGTGCGGGGACGGGCGCCGCGGGGACGGGCGCCGCCGGCGCGGCGGACGTCGCCGATGACGGGCCCGCGGCGCGCGTGGCGGCCGTCGTCGACGGCGCGGTGGCACGGCTCGCCGCCACCGCGACGGACCTCGCCGAGCAGGCGGCCGCCGCGGCCGAGGCGTGGGACCGTGCGCGTCGCGACTGCGACGCCGCCGTGGCGACCGCCGCCCTCCTGACGCGCCGCACCACCCTGCGCGCCGACCTCGAGCGCCTCGAGCACGGCCGCGCGGCCCACGAGGCCGACGTGCTCCGGCTCGCCGCCGCGCGGTCCGCCGCGGCCGTGCGTCCGCTGCTGCTGGGTGCCGAGGACGCCGCCACGGCGTGGGCGGGCGCGCGCAAGGCGCTGCTCGCGGTCGTCGACGCCGCCCCCGTCGACCTGCACCCGGCGCCCGCCGTGCACGACGCGCTGCGCGGGGCGGTCCGGACGCCGGACGACGTCGCACCGGACGACGCGCTGCCGGGCGACGGGGCGGCGGGTGCCGAGCCACCGGGCGCGCGGACCGGTGCGGACGACGACGCCACGACGGCGTGGCGGGCCCGCGTCGCGGACGCGCGCGTCGCCGCGGCGGACGAGGCGAGCGCGCTGCGCCGGCTCGTGACGCTCGAGGAGCAGCTCGACGGGCTGCGCCGCGCGGTGCGGGACGCGGCCGCCGCCATCGACGACCTGCGGGCCGAGGTCGCCACGCACGACGCCTGGCTCGCCACGCGTCCCGACGCGCGCGCCGCGCTCGTGGCCGAGCGCGACACCGCCCGCACCCACGGCGCGACGTGCGCCACCTGCGACGCGCGGGTCGCCACCGCCGAGCAGGCGCTCGCCGACGTGACCGCGCTGCGCGACGCCGTGCGCGCGCACGAGCGGGCCGACGCCGCCCGCGCCGCCGCCGCGCGCGACGCGCACGCCGCGGTGACCACCGAGGCCGCGCTGCGGACCGCGCGCGTCGCGGGCCTCGCCGGCGAGCTCGCCGCCGACCTCGGCGCCGGTGACGCGTGCCCCGTCTGCGGCGCCGTCGAGCACCCGCGCAAGGCGGCGCTCGGCGCCGACCACGTGACGGCGGAGCAGGTCGCCGCCGCCGAGCGGGCGCGCGTGGCCGCCGAGCAGCGCCTCGCGGCCGCGAGCAGCGCGGAGGCCGCCGCCGCCGCACGCGTGACGTCCCTGCGCGAGCGCGTGGGCGAGACCGACGAGCCGACCGCCCGCGACGCGCTCGCCGCGGCCCGCGCCGAGGCGGCCGCCGCCCGGTCCGCCGCCGCCGAGGCGGACCGGCTCGACGCGGAGGTCGACCGTTTCGACGCCGCGACGCAGGCCCGCCGCGCCCGCCGGGAGGAGCGCGCCCGGCAGGTCGCCGCCGCCGAGGCGGCGCTCGACGCCCAGCGCGACGCGCTCGACCGCGCCGAGGTCGAGGTCGTCGAGGGGCGCGGCACCCACCCCACCGTCGCGGCCCGGCACGCGGCGCTGACCGCCCGCGCCGACGTGGCGCAGGACCTGCTCGACGCCCTCGCCGCCGAGCGCACCGCCGCGCAGGACACCGGCCGGCGCCTCGCCGAGCTCCTCACCGGCCTGCACGACCACGACCTGCCCGACGCCCGCACGGCGCGCGCGGCCTGGCTCGCGCCCGGGGCCCTGGCCGCCCTCGAGCGCGAGGTGCAGCGGTGGACCGCCGAGTCGGCGCGGGTGGCCGACGGCCTCGCCGACCCGGCGCTGCGCGACCTCCCCGAGGACGCGGCCGTCGACGTCGAGGCGGCCCGGACCGCGGAGCGCACCGCCCGCGCGGCCGCCGACGACCTCGCCGGTCGCGCGCACGCCGCGCGGGAGAGGGCCGACGCCGCCGCCCGCGCGGGCGGCACGACGCGCACCGCCGCCCGGGCCCTCGAGCGGCGCACCGACGAGGCCGCGCCCGTGGCGCGGATGGCCGGTCTCGCGGCCGGCACCGCGAGCGACAACGCGCACGCGCTGTCCCTCGCGACGTACGTGCTGACCCGCCGGTTCGAGGACGTCGTCGACGCGGCCAACGACCGGCTGCGCGTCATGTCCGACGGCCGCTACGAGCTCGCGCGCAGCGACGAGAAGGAGGACGTGCGCACGCGCACCACCGGGCTGTCGATGCGGGTGGTCGACCACCGCACCGAGCAGACGCGCGACCCGCGCACCCTCTCCGGCGGCGAGACCTTCTACGTGTCGCTGTGCCTCGCGCTCGGCATGGCGGACGTCGTCACGGCCGAGGCCGGCGGCGTCGAGCTCGGCACGCTCTTCGTCGACGAGGGCTTCGGTGCGCTCGACCCGCACGTGCTCGACCAGGTGCTCGGCGAGCTGTCCCGGCTGCGCGCAGGCGGCCGCGTCGTCGGCGTCGTCTCGCACGTCGAGGCGCTCAAGCAGGCCGTCGCCGACCGCATCGAGATCCGCCCCACGCCCGGCGGCCCGAGCACGCTCACGGTGCTGGCGGGCTGAGGGCGGGGCGCCTCACCACGTCCAGCCGCGCTCGGCCAGCGCCATCTCCTCCCGGAAGCGCTCGGCCGGGTCGCCCTTCGCCGCGGGCAGCACCTCGACACCGGCCATGCGGCACGCCTCGGCGAGCAGCTGGTCGTACGCGAGCTGCGACGCGATGATGCGCTCCGCCCGGGCGAACATGCGGTCGTCCCCCTCGAGGCGGCGCACGTGCGCCGCCACGACGCCCAGCCGCTCCTGCACGCGCAGCGTCTGGAACGGGTCCTCCACGGTTGGCCGCCGGCGGCGCAGCCGTGCCGCCGTCCGCTCGAGCCGCTCGGCGAGGGCGACGCGCCAGCGCGGCGGCTCCTCGGCCGAGGGGATCAGCGACCAGACGGCTGTCAGCAGCACCGTCGGTGCGACGGCGGTCAGCAGGAGGAGTGCCCAGGTCATCGCGCGTCCCTCGTGGTCACCACCCAGCCTAGGTCGACCGTGTGACCCACGCCACACCATTGGCCGGTCGTCACGCTCGTCGGCCCCGTACGGTGGGCGCGGCGTCGAGGGACGGAGGGTCATGGGAGCCAGGAGAGCGGTCGTCGGCACGGTGGTCACGCTCGTCGTCCTCGGGGCCGGTGCGGTCGTGGCCGACCGCGTCGCGCTCGGCGTCGCGGAGGACCGCGCGCGCGAGGTCGTCACGCAGCAGCTCGCCGTCACCGGCGATCCCGAGGTGGCGATCCACGGGTTCCCGTTCCTCACCCAGCTGCTCGCGGGCGAGCTGGACGACGTCGACGCGGCCGCGACCGGCCTCACGCTCGAGGGCGTCGAGGCCACCGACGTCCGCGTCACCGCGCAGGGCGTCGGCCTCACCGCCCCGCACACCGTCCGCGCCGCCACGCTCGCCGCGACGCTGCCGCCCGAGTCGCTCGAACGCGTCCTCGCGGACCGCGCCGGGCTCGCCGTCGACCTCACCGTCGACGCGGGCGTGCTCCGCGCGGGCGGCGAGGTGCTCGGGCTCGCGCTGTCCGCCGGCCTCGTCCCTCGGGTCGAGGACGGCGTCCTGCTCGTCGACCTCACCGACGTGGCGCTCGGCGAGCGCACCCTCGACCTCGACGACCTGCCCGGCGGCCTCGGCGACCGCGTCACCGGGCTCGAGGTGCCCGTCGAGGGCCTGCCCGAGGGCGTCGTCCTCACCTCCGCGTCCGTGGTGCCGGGCGGCGTGCGCGTCACCGCGGAGGGCGCCGACGTCGTCCTCCCGGAGGCGCCGTGAGCACCGGCCCCGTCGCGGGGACGGCGTGGCCGCTGCACGCCGCTCCCGCCGACCCCGACATCACCGGGCAGCTCGGCGCGTGGTGGGAGCAGCTGACGACGCCGCAGCCCGCGCCGGCGCGCACCACCGTCGCCGTCGTCGGCGCGGTCGTCCTCGTCGCGCTGTGGGTGCCCGGCGTGTGGCACCTGCTGCGGCACGGGCTGACGATCGTGCACGAGGCCGGCCACGCGGCCGTCGCCGTGCTGGTGGGCCGACGCCTCAGCGGGATCCGCGTGCACTCCGACACGTCGGGCCTGACGGTGTCGCGCGGCAAGCCGCGCGGTCCCGGCATGGTCGCGACCGCGGCGGCCGGCTACCCCGCGCCCGCGGTGCTCGGCGTCGCCGCCGCGTGGCTGCTGTCGCGCGGGTACGCCGTCGGCGTCCTGTGGCTGCTGCTGCTGGTGGTCGCGCTCGTGCTGCTCCAGATCCGCAACTGGTACGGGCTGTGGGCGGTGCTCGTCAGCGGTGCGGTGCTCGTGGGCGTCACGGGCTGGGCGCCGGCGGCCGTGCAGACGGTCGTCGCGGCCGCGCTGACGTGGTTCTTCCTGCTCGGTGCGCCGCGAGCCGTGCTCGAGATGCAGTCGCAGCGCCGCCGCGTGCGGCGGCAGGGCGGCCGCGACGTGTCCGACGCGGGCCTGCTGGCCGGGCTGACGCACGTGCCGGCGGTCGTGTGGGTCGCGGTCCTGCTGCTCGTGGGCGTCGCGCTGCTCGTCGTCGGCGGGGCCTGGCTGCTGGCGGCCTGGCCCGCCTGACGCACGCGCCGACGGACCGGCCCGACCCCCGGGAGCCGGGAACCGCCGCCCGGGAGAGGATCGCCCCATGAGCGCACCCGTGGCGCCCGCACGCCGGGCCGACGTGCCGCCCGACCCCGCGCCCAGCACGTCGGCACCCGGCACGCCCACGCCGAGCCCGACGCCCACCGCGTCGCCCACGCCGGCGCCCACGACCGTCGTCCCGACGCCGACCGGGACCCCCGTGCCGACCTCCGGCACCGAACCCGCCGCCACGCCGACGCCCACCCCGACGTCGACCGCCGAGCCGGTGCCGACGCCCACGTCGACGACCGTCGTGACACCCCCGCCCAGCGCACCGCCCGCGTCCGTGCCGGGGACCGTCGTGCCGTGGTCGCGCGAGCCCGCCGTCGCCACGTCGACCCTGCCGCTCGGGGTCGTCGTCACCGCCGCCCTCGTCCTGCTGGTGGTCACCGCGGCGCTCGTGCTGCTGCACCGGCGCACCCGTCGCACGGCCGCCGGGGCGGGGGCGGCGGGTGGGGCGGTGGCAGCCGCCGGAGCGGACGGGACGGCGGCAGCCGCCGGAGCAGGTGGGGCCGCGGCAACCGCCGGGGCAGGTGCCGCCGGCACCGCGTCCGGCGCCGGGTCCGTCGCGTCCCTCGGCCCGCAGCGCACGACCGGGGCCGACCACGACACCGACGAGCTCGCCGAGGCCGTGACGGCCGTCCTGCCCGCGGTGCCGTCCGACCCGCCGACCGGGCCGGTCGCGGCCGCCGCCGCGACGGGTGCCGCAGCCGCCGCGACAGCGGCCGGTCCGGGCACGTCCGGTGGCCCGACCACCCCGGCCCCGCCGGCCGACCCGGCCGTCACGATGAGCTTCCTGCTCACGATGGGCGAGGCGCTCACCGACGCGAGCGCGCCCGTCGTGCAGGTCAAGCAGACGCTCGAGCGGATCGCCGCCGTCAACGACCTGCCCGGCCTGGCGGTCGTGGCCCTGCCGACGGCGCTCGTCGTGTCGGTGCCCGGCAGCGCGGCACCGCAGACGGTCGCGTCGAGCGCGGGCGCCCGCACGCTGCGGCTGCACCAGGCGGCCGACGTGCTGCACGTCGCGGACGACGCCGAGGCGGGCCGTGTCGGGCCGGTCGAGGGCACCGCGCGCCTCCGCGCCGCCCTCGACGCGCCGCCGCTGTACGGCGGTCCGGCCCGCGTCGCCGGGTACGTCGCGTCGGCCGCCGGCCTGGCGATGATCCTCGGCGGCGGTCTGGTCGACGTCCTCGTCGCCGGCGCGCTCGGCGCGGGCGTCGCCGGGCTCCAGGTCGCGGGCGCGCGGCTGCCCGCGGTGTACCAGTCGCTGCTCGTGCTGGTCAGCGCGTTCCTCGTCTCGACGGCGGTGTTCGCCTTGTCCCGCACGGGCCTCGACATCGGCACGCTGGCGCCGCTCGCGGCGCCGCTCGTCACGTTCCTGCCGGGTGCGCTGCTGACCACGGCCGCCATCGACCTGGCCACGCGGCAGATGATCGCCGGCTCCGCGCGGCTGGCGGCGGGCGGGATGCAGCTCGTGCTGCTCGCGCTCGGCATCACGGCCGCCGCGGCGCTCGTGGGGGTGCCCGCGTCCGCGGTCGGGGCCGCGTCCCTGCACCCCCTCGGCTGGGCCGGGCCGTGGATCGGGGTGCTCGTCTACGGGTGCGGCGTGGTGCTGCACAACGGCGCCCACCGGACGGCGCTGCCGTGGATCCTGCTCGTGCTCGTCGTCGCGTACGCCGGGCAGGTGCTCGGCGGGGTGCTGCTCGGCGGCATCCCGTCGGCGTTCGTCGGGGCGCTGGCCATGACGGCCGTCGCGATGTTCGCCGCGACCCGGCCGACGGGCCCGCCGACCCTCGTCGGCTTCCTGCCCGGCTTCTGGCTGCTCGTGCCCGGTGCGCTGGGGCTGATCGGCGTGACGTCGGTGCTCGACCAGGGCGCGCAGGCCCTGACCACGGTCGTGACCGCGGGCGCGACGATGGTCGCGATCTCGCTCGGCGTGCTCTCGGGCATCGCGATCGGGTCCGCCGTGGCGCGCCGGACGCGGGCGACGGCGTCCGCGTCCTGACGCGGTACGTGGACCCGGCGCCCGGCGTGACGCAGCACCCGGCCGGCCGGCACCACCCGGCGCGTCGGCCCGCCCGGCGGCAGGCTGGTCCCGGGCACCGCCGACGACGTGGTGGTCCCGGCCCCGGAGACGGGCACCGACACCGCGACGCACGCGTGCCCGGGACCACCGAACCGACCTGGAGGACCCCGATGACCCGTCAGCAGATCTCCACCCCCGAGGCCCCGCGCCCGGCCGGCGCCTACTCGCAGGCCATCCGGCTCGGCGACCTCGTCTGGACCGCCGGCTTCGGCCCGCAGGACCCGCGCACGGGCGAGGTCCCGGAGTCGGTCGCCGACCAGACGCGCCAGGCCCTGCGCAACGTCGAGGCCACGCTCGCCGTCGCCGGCCTGGGCCTGCGCGACGTCGTGAAGACCACCGTGCACCTGGCCGACCTCGCCGACTGGGCCGAGTTCGACGCCGCCTACGCCGAGTTCTTCACCGACCCCCAGCCGGCCCGCACGACCGTCGGGTCCGTGCTCGCGGGCATCAAGGTCGAGATCGACGTCGTCGCGGGACGGTCGACCGACGTGCCCTGAGCCGGCAGGGCTCGTCAGCGCTCGTCAGGCGAGCCCGCACAGGTGGTCGGCCGCCTCCCACAGCGCCCGCTCGCGTGCGACGTCGTAGGACTCCGCCGACGAGCGCTCCTCCGCGTCCCCGCTCACGTACGCGCCCGTGGCGACGACCGGCCGGCCGTCGATCAGCGACGCCAGGTGGCCCCCGGCCGTCACCACGTCGACGGCGAGCGGCGTCCGCGCGAGCAGCGGCAGCAGGTGCCGCGCCACGAGACGGGTCAGGGTGCCGCCGTCGCGCGTCAGCTCCGTGCCGGGGACGAAGCCCGGGTTCCAGGCGACGACCTCGACCTCGGGCAGCCGCCGGGCGAGCTCGTGCACGAGGTGGATCACCGCCAGCTTGCTCGTCGCGTACGCGCGCCGGCCCGCCGTCGCCGTGCCGGCGTCCGCCGCGCTGCTCGGGCGCGCGAGCTCGAGCGGTGCGCGCCAGCGGGGTGCCGGGACGAGGCCGAGGTTGTGCCGCAGGTCGCCGAAGTGGGTGTCGGACGTCGTGAGGACCACCCGCGCGGGCGTGGTCATGCGCTCCGCGAGCAGGCGCAGGAGCAGGTGGTGCGCCAGCACGTTGACCGCGAAGGTGGTCTCGAGGCCGTCGACGGTCGCCCGGTCGGCGCCGGTCACCTGCAGACCGGCGTTGCCGACGAACCCGGTCAGCGGTGGGAGTGTGCCGCGGTCGAGCCGCCGCCCGACCTCCTCCGCCGCCGCCCGCACGCACGCGAGCGACGCGAGCTCGGCGCCGACCCACCCCACCTGCGGGTTGCCGCTGTCCCGTGCGAGCCGCGCGACCAGCTCGTCGCCGGGGCCGCGCGTGGTGACGACCAGGTGCAGGTCGGGCGAGCGCCGCAGCGCCTCGACGGCGGCGGCGTACCCGATCCCACGGCTGGCTCCGGTCATGACGATCGTGTGCTGCACGGTGCTCCCTCGGTCGTGTGCGCGCCGCGTCCGCGGCGCCCGTCCCACGGTCCGCGGTGCCGCCCGCACGGACCAGGACCGTGGCGGACGGTAGGACCGCCGGTACCCAGGCTCGGGCCTCCCGCCCGGGGGCCGTGGGCGCGAGGATGGCCGGGTGCCTCCCGCGACGGCCCCGGACGTGACGACGCTCGCGCACCTGCTGCGCAGCTGGCGCGACCGGCTCTCCCCCGGCGACGTCGGCCTCGCCGCAGGTGCGCGCCGGCGTGCGCCCGGCCTGCGTCGCGAGGAGCTCGCGCAGCTGGCGGGACTCTCGGTCGACTACCTCCTGCGCCTCGAGCAGGGGCGAGCGACGCACCCGTCGCCGCAGGTGGTCGCGGCGCTCGCCCGGTCCCTGCAGCTGTCCCGCACCGAGCGCGACCGGCTCCACCGCGCTGCGGGACTGCTGCCGCCGCAGGACTCGACGGTGAGCGCCCACGTGCCCGCCGGGGTGCAGCGGCTCGTCGCGCGGCTCGGCGACGTGCCCGTCGCGGTCTTCGCCGCCGACTGGACGCTGCTCACGTGCAACGCGCTGTGGACCGCCCTGCACGGGGACCCCGCCGCGCTGCTCCCGCGGGACCGCAACCTCGCCCGCGCCCTGTTCGGCGACGGCGACGCCCACGCCGCCCGGCACCCGACCACCTCGGCGAACGGCACCGACGCGTTCGAGGCCGCGGTCGTCGCCGACCTCCGGGACACCGCGGCCCGCTACCCGGCCGACGCGCGGCTGCGCGGGCTGCTCGACGACCTGCTGACGTCACCACGTTTCGCGGCGCTCTGGCGGGCGGCGACGCCGGCGCCGCACACCACGGACCGCAAGACGGTCGTCCACCCGGTCGTCGGCGCGCTCACGCTCGACTGCGACGTGCTCGGCGTGCCCGGCGCGGACCTGCGCGTCGTCGCGTACACCGCGGCCGGCGGGACACCGGACGCGGACGCGCTCGACCTCCTGCGGGTCACCGGCGGGCAGGGCGTCACCACCGCCAGGTCCTGACCCGACCGCCGAGCGGCGCGCTCAGAACCAGGTGCTGACGACGTCGACGACGCGCAGGTCGGCGTCGAGCACCGGCACCGCGCGCCACTTGTCGAACGCGGTGCACGGGTGCGAGACGCCGAGCTCGACGACGTCGCCGACCGCGAGGTCGGTCGGGTCCTCGGCGTCCGCGTCGTGGTGCGGGTCGTGGTCGAGGTACGCGTGCTGGTCGTTGGTGCGCGTGAGGGTCCACCCGCGGACGTCGACGGCCTCGGCGCCGGGCCGGTGCCGGCGCAGCGGCACGGGCAGCCCTTCGTCGTAGGGGACGTCGCGCTTGCCGGCGTCCAGCAGCGCGAGCCCGGGCTCGGGTGTCGAGAGCACCTGCGCCCACACGCGGATGGCCGGCAGCAGGTGGCCGGCGACGCGCGTGTACGGGGTCCGGCGCGCGTACGTGCCGTGGTCGTGCGTGACGTACGAGCCCGAGCGGAGCAGCGTGCGCGTGCCGTACCCGGGCAGCGGTCCGGTGCCGTCGGGGTCGCGGCCCAGCACGTCGGCGACGACGTCGAACCACGCCGACCCGCCGGCCGACAGCACGATCCCGTCGGGCGGGAGCAGCGCGCGGTCGGCGAGGTCGTGCGCGGTGTCGCGGAGCCCGGCCAGGAACGAGCGGACGCGCGCGTCGTCGGGCAGGCCGCCCTCGTAGCCGCTGACGCCGACGAGCCGGACGGCGTCGGACGCGACCGCGCGCTCGGCCACCGCCACAGCCTCCTCGGGCGTGCGCACGCCGGTGCGGCCGGCGGCGTGCCCGACCTCGAGCAGGACGGTCACCGGCCCGGCGTCCGTGCCCGCGGCCTCCACGGCCTCGACCCCCGCGACCGAGTCCACGTACACCAGCACCTCGGCGTCCGGCTCGGCGGCGGCCGTCGCGGCCCACCGCAGGGCGACGGGGTCGACGACCTCGTTGGCGACGAGCAGCCGGCGGACGCCCAGCGCGTGCGCCGTGCGCGCCTGGTGCGGCGTCGCGACGGTGATCCCCCACGCGCCGGCGTCGAGCTGGCGCGCCCACAGCTCGGGCGACATCGTGGTCTTGCCGTGCGGGGCGAGCTCGAGGCCGTGGTCGGCGGCGAACCGCGCGAGGGTCGCGACGTCGTGGTCCAGGGCGGCGCGGTCGAGCGTCATGACGGGCCGGCCGAGGCTTCCGTCGAACAGCGTGTGCCCCTGCGCGACGTACGCGGCGGCGGTGAGCGGGTCGTCGAGCACGAAGCCCTTCGTCGTCGGACCCAGCAGGACCTCCGGACGTCGCACGGTCCACCTCCGCTCGTCGGTGCGGTCGAGCCTAGGCCGGGTGCGATCGCCGCGGGTCAGGCCACGATCGCGCAGCGGTCGATCTCCCGCGCGAGCGCGTCCCGCTCGGCGCGCGTCACCCACAGCCCGTACGCGTGCTTCACCGCGACCTGGCGCAGCGCGTACACGCACCGGTAGCCCGTCTCGGGCGGCAGCCACGTGGCGGCGTCGCCGGCGCCCTTCTGCTGGTTGGCGCGGCCCTGCACGGCCTGCAGGTTGGCGGGGTCGTTGGCGAACTCGCGGCGCCGCTCGTCGGACCACTGCTGCGCGCCCTTCTGCCACGCGTCCGCGAGCGCGACGACGTGGTCGACCTGCACCTCGGCGGACCGCGGCCCGCGCTCGAAGTCGATCGTCGTGCCCGTGTAGACGTCGTGCAGCGTGCCGCGCAGGACGACGCAGTCCTGCGTCCCCGGCTTCGTGCGCACGTCGACGAGGTCGCGCGCGAGCACGTCGTTGCGGGTGTCGCACCCGTTGCGGTCGGTGTCCGCCCACGCCTGCCCGAACTCCTCGCGCTCGTACCCGGTGCGCGGTGCGCGCCCCTTCACCGCGAGCGCGGCGAGCTGCGTGCGCCCGGCCTCGACGTCCGCGGCCGTCACCGGGTAACGCGCGGCGGCGCGGGCGTCGAGCCACACCGGGCCGCCCAGGCCCAGCACCGCACCGACGACGAGCACGAGCACCCACGGCGCGCGGCGGGCACGGCGGCGCGGGCGGTCGGGCAGGACGTCGAGCAGGGAGGTCACGGGCCGTGAGCATGCCCGACACGTCCGACATCGCGGCCGCCGACCCGCCGCCGCCTGGGGACGACGATGCGGCGTGCGCACGCGGCGGCGTCCTCCGCCGGACGCCCGGGCGCCGGCCACCGACGCACCCGCGCCCGAGCCCGACGCGAGGTCGCGGGACTGATACGACGTCGCGGGTCCGGTACGACGTCGCGGGTCCGAGCCCGCGACCTCACGCCCAGCCCGCGACCTCGTACCCAGCCCACGACCTCGCGGCGTGTCCCGGAGACGGTCCGGCCGTCTCGTGGTGGCGGACCTCCCGCCTAGCGGCCCGTGCCCACGTCCTCCGGGAGGGCCTCGTGCCCCGCGCGCCCGTGCGTGCGGTTCTGCTCCTTGAGCCCGGCCTCGTAGACGTGCCGGCGGCCGGCCATGAGCTCGTCCCGCAGCCGCTGCTCCGCCTCGCGGAACCGGGCGTGGTACCCGGCGTCGAAGTCCTCGACGATCTGGAACGTCCACCGGCCGGCCAGCACGTTAGCCCCCAGGACGTCGGCGCGGACGCGGTCCGCGAGCTCGGCGTGCCCGGCGGCCTCGAGCTTGTCGAGCGCCTCGCCGAGCTCGATGTCGCCCTGGCCGATGAGCCGGTGGAACTCGTAGAGGACGCCGCGCGCGTGCTCGATCACCTCGAGCGCCGCCGTCACGCCGCCGACCGCCTCCACCGTGGCGGCGTCCACGCCGTCCGGCGCCCGGTGGGCGTCGTCAGGTCCGTCCTGCGCCGACCGCGGGTTCCCGGCGGGCCGCCCGGCCACGTCCTGCTCGCCGAGGGTGCCCACGGACCCGTCCTGCCCTGCCTGCGCCGCCGCCTGCGGCCCGTCCTGCTGCGTCATGCGGCCATGCTGCCGGGCCGTCCTGGACCGTGCCCGGCGGGCCGTCGAGCCGACCCCAGCCCCGTCCCGAGCAGGCCCCGTCCCGGTGAACGACCACCCGGTTGGCCCTGCGCCGCGAGGTCCGACATGCTCGTGCGCGGGTGCCGACGTCGCGACCGCAGGTCCGCGGTCACGCGCGCCGTCGGCCGGCACCACGGAGGGGAACCACCATGACGCACGACGGCACGACGGGCCGGGGGGCCGCGGCACCGCCGCGCAGCATCTTCCGGCGCAAGTCGGTCGAGGACTCGCTCGCGGCGATCGACGACCCGGAGCGGCAGCTGCGCCGGTCGCTGACCGCGTGGGACCTCGCGGTGCTCGGCGTCGCGGTCGCGGTCGGCGCGGGCATCTTCTCCGTGGGCGCCACGGCCGCCGCCAACTACGCGGGACCGGGCGTCATCCTGTCGTTCGTCATCGCCTCCGTCGTCTGCGGCCTGGCCATCATGTGCTACGCCGAGTTCGCGTCGACGCTGCCCGTCGCGGGCTCCGCCTACACCTACTCGTACGCGACCATGGGCGAGCTGGTCGCGTGGATCATCGGCTGGGACCTCATCCTCGAGATGCTGCTGGCGTCCGCCGTGATCGCGAAGTTCTGGGGCGTGTACCTCTCGGACGCGTTCGCCCTGCTGGGCGTGGACGTGCCGACGACCGTCACGGTCGCGGGTGCCGACGTCGCGTGGGCGCCGATGCTCATCGTCGCCCTGTTCACGGCCCTGCTGGCCATCGGCACCCGCCTGAGCACGCGCGTGAACAGCGTGTTCACCATCCTCAAGGTCGGCATCACGCTGTTCGTCATCGTCGCCGGCTTCTTCTACGTCAAGGCGGAGAACTGGTCGCCGTTCGTGCCGCCGTCCGAGCCCGCCGGCGCGGGGGCGAGCAGCCTCGAGCAGCCGCTGACCGGGTTCCTGCTCGGCTTCGAGCCGTCGACGTACGGCGTCATGGGCATCCTGTCCGGCGCGGCGCTGGTGTTCTTCGCGTTCATCGGCTTCGACGTCGTCGCGACCACGGCCGAGGAGACGAAGGACCCGCAGCGCGCCGTGCCGCGCGGCATCCTCGGCGGCCTCGTCCTCGTCACGGTCCTCTACGTGCTCGTCACCGTCGTCGTCACCGGCATGGTGAGCTACACCGAGCTCGCGCAGGTGGACAGCCCGTCGCTGACCAGTGCGTTCGTGCTCGTCGGCGCCGACTGGGCGGGGCGCGTCATCTCGATCGGCATCCTCGTCGGCCTCACGAGCGTCCTCATGGTGCTCATGCTCGGCCTCACGCGCGTCATCTTCGCGATGAGCCGCGACGGCCTGCTGCCGCGCGGGCTGTCGAAGACCTCGGCGCGGTTCAAGACCCCGGTGGGCCTGCAGATCGGTGCGGGTGTGGTCATCGCGCTGATCGCCGGGCTCTCCGAGGTCGAGCTGCTCGAGGAGATGATTAACATCGGCACGCTGTCGGCGTTCGTGCTGGTCAGCTTCGCGGTGCCGCTGCTGCGCCGCTCCCGGCCGGACCTCACGCGCGGCTTCCGCGTGCCGTGGTCGCCGGTGCTGCCGATCATCTCCGGCCTCGCGTGCCTCTGGCTGATGCTCAACCTGACCACGCTCACCTGGCTGCGGTTCCTCGCGTGGCTCGCGGTCGGCGTCGTCATCTACGTCGTCTACTCCTACCGCAGCTCGCTCGTCGGCCGGGGCACGCCCGCGCCGGTCGTCGCCGACGACGCGGACCCGGTCTGACGGGAGACCCGGTCCGACGCCGGCCCGGCCCGACGACGCGTGCCTGACGACGCGGTGCCTGACGACGCGGTGGACGAGGTGGACGGAGTGGACGAGGTGGACGAGGCCCCGGTGCCCGACGACGCGGCGGCGCGCGGTGGCCGCGACAAGCGCGTACTCGTCGAGTCCGCCGCGGCGTGGCGCGCCTGGCTCACCGAGCACCACGCGACGAGCCCCGGCGTGTGGGTCGTGCGGTGGAAGCCGTCGTCGGGCCGGCCGGTGCTTGACTACGAGCCGCTGGTCGAGGAGGCGCTCGCGTTCGGCTGGATCGACGCGACGCAGCGCACGGTCGACGACGAGCGGACGGAGATGTGGTTCACGCGGCGCCGTCCCGGCAGCGGGTGGTCACGGCTGACGAAGGAGCGGCTGGCGCGCGTCGAGGGGTCGGGACGCATGACGGACGCCGGCCGCGCCGTGATCGCTGCCGCGCGCGCCGACGGGACGTGGGAGATGTACGACGACGCCGAGGCGGGCGTCGTCGCGCCGGACCTGGCCGACGCGCTGGCCGCCGAGCCCGCCGCCGCGGCCGGGTGGGACGCCCTCACGCCGGGCGTGCGCCGCGCCCAGCTGCGCTGGCTCGCCGAGGCGCGCCGCCCCGCCACGCGGGCCGCCCGCGTCGAGCGGGTCGTCCGCGCCGCCGCCGAGGGCCGTCCGGCGCACTGACCCGCCCACGCCGACCCGTCCACGCCGACCCGGCCACGCCGACCGGTCCACACCGAGCCGCCGTCACGCCGACGCGCGACCGGCCTCCTCCTCCACCGCGTCGCTCCCCGCCCGTGCCGCCGCGACGAGCCGCCCGCGCGGACTGGCCGGGAACCGCTCGATCATCCGCGCCAGCTCCCCGCGCCCCACGTTCGCCCCGAACGCCTCGCTGCCGGGCTCGAGCGCGACGCCGGCGGCCAGGTCGCCCGCGACGACGGGGTCGAAGCCCAGAGCGTCGACGAGCGCGGCGGCCTCCGCGACGTCCGCGGGGGCGCCGGCGACCGCGATCGCCCGGCGGTCGGGCGCCCCGGCGGGCCGGGCCCCGGACTCGAGGTCGTGGTAGCCCATGTGGTTGAAGGCCTTCACGACGCGTGCGCCAGGCAGGGACGCCTGCACGATCTCGCTCGACGAGGTCCGGGGGTGGGTGAGGTCCTCGCGCGGGCCGTCGACCTCCCACCAGTGGTTCATGGCGTCGAGGACGAGCCGGCCGGCGAGCTCGCGCGCGGGCAGCTCGCGGTAGCGGCCCAGCGGCACGGCGAGGACGACCACGTCGGCGTCGGCGGCGGCCTGCGCGGCCGTCACCGCCTCCGCCCCCGGCACGAGCACCTCGACGACCAGCCGGATGCGCTCGGGGTCGCCCGAGCCGGCGACGAGCACGCGGTGGCCCGCCGCGACGGCGAGGCGCGCGAGCACCGTCCCGACCTTGCCGGCGCCGATGATCCCGACGGTCGTCACGCGTCCTCCCCCAGCATCTCCTTGACCATGGGCACGACCTGCGACCCGTAGAGCTCCACGGCGCGCAGCCGCGCGGACGCGGGCAGCGGGCCGGCCGTGTAGATCATGTCGAACCGCCGGACGCCGAGCGTGCGGACGGCGGCGGCGATCTTGCGTGCGACCGTCTCGGGCGAGCCGGCGTACAGCGACCCGTGCTGGATCTCGGCGACGAAGTCGGACCGGCGCAGCGGCGGCCAGCCGCGCTCGGCGCCGATGCGGTCGCGGTTCTCCTTGAAGTGCGGGAAGAGGATCTCCGCGGCGTCGTGGTCGGTGTCGGCGACGAAGCCGGGCGAGTGCATGCCGAGCGCGTGCGGCGGGGTGCCGAACTGCTCGGCGGCGCGCCGGTACAGGTCCACGTAGGGCGCGAACCGCGCGGGGTCGCCGCCGATGATCGCGAGCATGACGGGCAAGCCGTGGCGGGCGGCGCGGATCACCGACTGCGGCGTCCCGCCGACGCCGATCCACGTCGGGATGCTGCCCGACTCCGTCTTCGGGTAGACGTCGGCGTCGCGCAGCGGCGCGCGCACCGCGCCCGTCCACGTCACGGGCCGCTCGGTGCGCAGGCGCGTGAAGAGCTCGAGCTTCTCCTCGAAGAGCACCTCGTAGTCGGCGAGGTCGTAGCCGAACAGCGGGAACGACTCGGTGAACGAGCCGCGGCCGAGGATGACCTCGGCGCGTCCGGGGGCGATCGCGTCGAGCGTCGCGAAGCGCTGGTAGACGCGGACGGGGTCGTCGCTGCTGAGCACGGTGACGCCCGTGCCGACGCGCATGCGCTCGGTGCGGGCGGCGATCGCCGCGAGCACGACCTCGGGGGCGGAGATCGCGTAGTCGGCGCGGTGGTGCTCGCCGACGGTGAAGACGTCGACGCCGAGCCGGTCGGCGAGCACGGCCTCGTCGACCACCTGGCGGATCGCGGCGGCGTCGGTGAGGCGCGCGCCGGCGTCGTCGGTGGGGATGTCCCCGAAGGTGTCGAGGCCCATCTCGAAGGGGGTGGTGGTCATGGCTGCCTGCCGTCGCTCGGTGGGTCGCGCGGTGCGCGCGGGGCTGTCATCGCAGTTGAACTCTCAACTACCCGCGGGTGTTCCGCACCTCGGCGACCACCGGCGCGCGAGGCCCGGGGACGTCGAGCCGACCACAGCCCCCGTCACTCGAACGCCCTGCCCACAGGCCGCCCCGGCCGCCCGGACGCGGGGCATGGTCCGGCATACTTGCGGCCACCACCACCGGAGGGACCCGTTACGTGACCGTCTTCCTCGTCATCGGTGCCGTCGGCCTCGTCGTGCTCCTCGCGTCGCTCGTGTTCGGCGACCTCCTCGAGTCGTTCGACATCGGCCAGGGCGGCGTCTCCGGCATCGCGGTCGGCGCCGGTGCCGTCGTGTTCGGCGCCAGCGGCGTCATCGCGCTGTCGTCCGAGCTGGACCTCGTGTGGGCGTACGTCATCGCGCTCGGGCTCGCCGCGCTCGCCGTCGTCGTCGCGCAGCTGCTCATCCGCAACCTGTCCGCGACCGAGGACGCCCCGCCGCCGCCGCTCGAGGGCGCCTTCGGCGTGACCACCGCGACCACGGGGCCCGGCGGCGGTGAGGTCCGGCTCGAGGGCGTCCGCGACCTCGAGAGCCGCCTCGCCTGGGCCGACGACGAGATCGAGGCCGGCGCGCGCGTCGTCGTCGTCGCGGTCTCCGGCTCCCGGGTGCGCGTGACGCGCGCCTGACCCGCACCACCCGCCCCACCCCGGCCGCACCGGCGCGACCGCCACGGCCCGGCAGCACGGACGACCACCACACGCCACCCAGCGGAAGGAGCCCGGCCGGGCCGGGACACCATGTTCGAGTTCATCGAGGGCGGGACGACCGTCCTGGCCGTCGCCGCGCTGGTCATCGCGTTCGTCGCGGTCATCGCGCTCATCACCAAGCGCATCCGCCGCGTCCCCCCGAACGAGGCGCTCGTCATCGTCGGGCGCGGCGCCGGCAAGGCCGCCGCGGCGGACGCCGGGCAGCGCGTCGTCGTCGGCGGCCGCGTGTTCGTGTGGCCCGTCCTGCAGCAGGGCTTCCCGATCTCGCTCGAGCAGCGCCAGATCGGCATCACCGTCGAGGGCGTCGACCGCAACCGCATCAAGCTCGCCATCAAGGCGTCCATCAACTTCAAGGTCCGCGGGGACGAGGAGGGCGTGCGGCGCGCCGCGCAGCGCTTCCTCTCGCAGCAGGCGACGCTGAACGACGTCATCAAGGAGTCCCTCGAGGGCTCGCTGCGCGCGATCATCGGCGACATGACGATCGAGCAGATCATCAGCGACCGGAAGTCCCTGCAGGACGCGGTCGTCAGCTCGACGAAGTCCGACCTCGCCGAGCAGGGTCTGCAGGTCGACCTGCTCAACATCTCCGACATCTCGACGCCCGGCTCCGACTACCTCGCCAACCTCGGCCGCGCCGAGGCCGCCCGCGCGCGGCAGGTCGCCGAGGTCAAGGAGGCCGAGGCCCAGCAGGTCTCCGAGTTCGCGAAGATCCAGGCGATGGAGTCGATCGCCGAGCGCCAGCGCGACCTCGCGCTCAAGCAGGCCGGCATCAAGGCGGAGACGGACCGCGCGAACGCCGAGGCGAACGCCGCCGGCCAGCTCGCCCGGGCCGAGCAGGACCGCCTCGTCGCCACCCAGGAGCGCGAGGCCCTCGCCGAGAAGGCGAAGGTCACCGAGGAGCAGCTCGACATCGACGTCCGCAAGCCGGCCGAGGCCGCCGCGTACGCCGCCGTCCAGCGCGCCAACGCCGAGCGCGACGCCGCCAACGCCGGCACCGAGGCCGAGGCCTTCCGCCGCATGCGCATCGCCGAGGCCAACAAGACGGCCACCGTGCAGGACGCCGAGGCCGCCGCCGAGGCGACCGTCCGCGCCGGTAACGCCGAGCGCGACCGCCAGCTCGCCGAGGCCAAGGCGCTCGAGGCGCTCGGTCTGGCACGCGCCGCGGCCGCCCGGGCCGAGGGTCTGGCCGCCGCCGAGGCCACCCGCGCCCAGGCCGAGGCCCTGCGCGAGCAGGGCGAGGCCGTCCTGGCGCAGCAGGTCATCGCGCTGCTGCCGGAGATCGTCCGCGCCGCGGCCGAGCCGATCAGCGGCATCGACCAGCTCACGGTCGTCTCGACCGACGGCGCGTCGGCCGTCACGCGCACGGTCGGCCAGGTCCTCGGCGAGGGCCAGGAGGTCATCAAGTCCCTCACCGGGCTCGACCTCAACGACCTCGTGTCGAGCATCGCCGGGCGCGCGGTCGCGCGTCCCGCGGCCGGGCAGGTCGACGGGCACGCCTGACGTCCCCTGACAGCGCGACGCGCCCGGCCCTCCGCGGGACCGGGCGCGTCGTGCGTCCGGGTGCGACCGGCGGTGGGCCGGGCCGGGTCAGTCGACGGGCGTGAGCACGAAGACGGGGATCTCGCGGTCCGTCCGGCGCGTGTAGTCCTCGTAGGCGGGCCACGTCGCGACCGCGCGCTCCCACCAGGCGGCCCGCTCGTCGCCCGTGACGAGCCGCGCCTCGTAGTCCTTGCGCACGGCGCCGTCCTGCAGCTCGACGCGCGGGTGCGCCACGATGTTGTGGAACCACGTGGGGTGCTCGGGGGCGCCGCCCTTGGACGCGACGACCGCGTACTCGCCGTCGTGCTCGACGCGCATCAGCGGCGTCTTGCGCAGCTTGCCGCTCGTCGCGCCCACGGTCGTCAGGACGATGATGGGGCGTCCCTCCAGCGTCGCGGCCTCGGTGCCGCCGGACGCCTCGTAGCGCTCGGCCTGGTCGCGGGCGAAGGTGCTGGGGCTCGGGGCGTACTCACCGGTGAGAGGCATGCCGGTGCCAACGCGCGAGCACGGGCGCGCCATTCCCGCTCCCGCACCGGCCGCCCGCGCCCGGTGTGCGGGTGCGCGGCCGCGCGCCAAGGATGGACGCATGCCGCTGCCGACGCTGCCCGCCCACCCGGTCGCCGACCCCGCCGCGGTCGTGCAGGGCGACCGCTACCGGATCACCGTCCTCACCGACGGCCTGCTGCGGCTCGAGCACTCCCCGGACGGCGTGTTCGAGGACCGCGCGTCGACGTTCGCGCTGCACCGCCGGCAGCCCGTGCCGGAGTTCCGCGTGGTCGACCGGGGCACGCACCTCGAGGTCGTCACGCGCCGCCTGCGCCTCACCTACGACAAGGGGCCGTTCACGACCAGCGGGCTGTCCGTCGCGGTGCTCGGCGCGGTCACGAGCTGGCACTCCGTGTGGCGGTACGGGCAGGACGACGACGGCCGCAACCTCGGCGGGACGGCCCGCACGCTCGACGAGGCGGACGGACCCGTGCCCCTCGAGCCCGGCGTGGCCGGCCGCAACGGGTACGCGGTCATCGACGACTCGTCGTCCCTCCTGCTCACCGACGACGGCTGGGTCGCGCCCCGCGAGCCCGGCCGCACCGACCTGTACGTCTTCACCTACGGGCACGACCACGCCGCGGCCGTCCGGGCCCTGTACGCCCTGTCGGGGCCGCAGCCGGTGCTGCCGCGGTGGGCGCTCGGCAACTGGTGGAGCCGCTACCACCGCTACACCGCCGACGAGTACCTCGACCTGCTGGCGCGGTTCCGCGCAGCCGGCCTGCCGTTCTCGGTGGCGGTGCTCGACATGGACTGGCACGTGACGGACGTCGACCCGTCGATCAGCAGCGGGTGGACCGGCTACACGTGGGACCGGGAGCTGTTCCCCGACCCGGCGGCGTTCCTCGCCGAGGTCCGCGCCCGCGGCCTGCGCGTGACGCTCAACGTGCACCCGGCGGACGGCGTCGGCCCGCACGAGGAGGCGTACGCAGCGATGTGCGCGGCCCTCGGCCTCGACGCGTCGACGCGCGACCCCGTCGCGTTCGACGTCACCGATGAGGCGTTCCTCACCGCGTACCTCGAGGTGCTGCACCACGGGCTCGAGGCCGAGGGCGTCGACTTCTGGTGGATCGACTGGCAGCAGGGCGCGCACTCGCGCATCGCCGGCATCGACCCGCTGTGGATGCTCAACCACGTCCACTTCCTCGACAGCGGGCGCGACGGGCGGCGGCCGCTCACGTTCTCGCGGTACGCCGGCCCGGGCTCCCACCGGTACCCCGTCGGGTTCTCGGGGGACACGGTGGTGTCGTGGGCGTCGCTCGCGTTCCAGCCGGAGTTCACCGCGACGGCCGCGAACATCGGCTACGGCTGGTGGAGCCACGACGTCGGCGGGCACATGTTCGGCGCCAAGGACGACGAGCTCGCGACCCGGTGGGTGCAGCTGGGCGTCTTCTCGCCGGTGCTGCGCCTGCACTCGTCGAACAACCCGTTCATGACGAAGGAGCCGTGGGCGTTCGCGCCCGAGCACGCGGCCGTGCAGACCGAGTACCTGCGGCTGCGCCACCGGCTCGTGCCGTACCTGCACACCATGAACCACCGCGCGGCCCGCGAGGGCGTGCCCCTCGTGACGCCGCTGTACCACCGGTGGCCGCGGCAGCCCGAGGCGTACGACGCGCCCGGCGAGCTCCTCTTCGGGTCGTCGCTGCTGGTCGCGCCCGTGACGTCGCCGCGGGACCGCGCGTCCGCGACGGCGGCGGTGCCCGCGTGGCTGCCGGACGGCGTGTGGGTCGACGTCCTGACGGGCCTCGTCTACGACGGCGGCCGGCAGCTCGTGCTGCACCGCGACCTGACGACCGTGCCGGTGCTCGCGCCGGCGGGGGCGCTCGTGCCGCTCGACGCCGCCGACGTGCCGGGCGACGACCCGGTGGAGCCGACGGCCCTCGAGGTGCTCGTCGTCGTCGGCGCGGACGGCGCGTTCACGCTCGTCGAGGACGACGGCACGGGCGACGGCCTCGACGACGCGCACGTCGCGCGCACACCCCTGACCTGGGACCAGTCGACGGGCACGCTGACGGTCGGGCCGGCGACCGGCGCGACCGGGTTCCTGCCGGCCGCGCGGACGTGGACCGCGACGTTCCTGTCGGTGGCCGACGACGTGGCGCCCGTGGCGACGACGGCGAACGGCGGCGCGGCGGACGGGGGCGCGGCGGACGGTGCGGTGGACGCGCGCGCCGTCGACCCGGTCGTCGCGCGCACCGCCGAGGGCCACCTGCGCGTCACCGTCGCCGACGTGCCGGTCGACGCGGTGCTGCGCGTCGGGCTCGGCGCCGCGCCCGCGCTGCGGCCGAACGACGTCCCCGGGCGCCTGCACCGGGTCCTCGACGCCGCGCAGGCCGGCTACGAGCTCAAGAGCCGCGCGCTCGAGGTGCTCACGTCCGACCGCCCGCTGCACGTCCGCCTCTCCCACCTGGCGGCGCTCCCGCTCCCGCCGGCGCTGCGCGCGGCCCTCGAGGAGATCGTCCTCGCCCGCGTCCCCTGACCCACCACCCCACCGCCCGGCCGCCCGCCGGCCGCCGCCGCCTCCCTCACCGAGCGCGGCACCTGCCACCGAGCGCGGCTGGTGCAACATCCGCACTCGGTGCGACGTACCGCACTCGACGTCGGTGGTCCGCGGGGGTGCGGCGCCGGCCGGCGGGCCGGGCGGAGGGGGTCGGGGGGACGGACGTGGTCCTCTGGCCGGTGCCGCGTCGACGCGCTACCGTCGGTGTGCTCCACGTCACAGACTGCATGTCGCATGACCGACGACGTCGTCCGCACCGGACGCCGTCGTGCTCCGGCTCGGACGCCGGCGTCCCGCACGCCCGTCACCCGCCCGCCGTGAGAAGCACGGCCGCCGATCGGAGCACCATGACGCACCCCACCGTCGACCCCGTCGTGTCCGCAGTTCCCTACGAGGTCGTCGAGATCGACGGGCGCGCGCCCGCGGCCCTCGCCGACTTCACCGGCACCGTCACCCTCCGGGTGCGCGGCCGCACCGGCGAGCACGTCGTCTGCGGTCAGGGCACCGCCGGCGAGCACGACGCCGTCGTGCAGGAGAAGAGCCACGACGGCCTCGGCAAGGACGTCCGCCGGTGGCGCGTGGTCGCCGACGGCGACGGCTACCTCGCCGTCTCGTCCTGACACCGCACCGTCCCTACACAGCACCGTCCCTGCACCACACCGTCCCAGCGCCGGCCGCGCCGCTCGTCGGACGACCGCACCGCTCGTACGCGGCGCGTCCGCCCGACGTCTGGTGCGTCCGCCCGGCGGGCGGTGCGCTCGCCCGACGTCCGCTGCGCTCGCACGGCGGTCCCGTCCGCCCGCACCGCTCGTAGGGTGGCGCGGTGGACGAGTACGCGATGACCGGGTTCCGGGTGCGCGAGCACCGCGTCGAGGTGCCGGTGGACCGGGCGGACCCGCACCGGTTCGGCACCCTCGAGGTGTTCGCGCGCGAGATCGTCGACCCCGCGAAGGACGCCGACGACCTGCCGCTCGTGCTGTTCCTGCAGGGCGGCCCGGGCGGCCTGTCGCCGCGCCCGCTGCCGGGCGGCGGCTGGTGGTCGACGCTGCTGCGCACGCACCGCGTGGTGCTGCTCGACCAGCGCGGCACCGGCCGGTCGGGGCGCGTGGACGGCGTCGACGTCGCCGCGTTCGACGACGCCGCCACGGCCGCGGCCTACCTCGCGTGCTTCCGCGCCGACGCGATCGTCGAGGACGCGGAGGCCCTGCGGCGCACCGTGTACGGCGGCCGGCGGTGGACGACGCTCGGGCAGTCGTACGGCGGCTTCCTCACGCTGACGTACCTGTCGCGGCACCCGGAGGCGCTGGACGCGTGCTGGGTCACGGGCGGCCTGCCGCCCGTCGGCGCCACGGCCGAGGACGTCTACCGGGCGACGTACCCGCGGCAGGAGGCGCGCAACCGGGCCTTCCGGCGCGCGTTCCCCGACGACGGCCCGGCGCTCGACGCGCTCGCCGACCGGGTCGCCGCGGGGGGCGTCGTCCTGCCGACCGGCGAGGAGCTGACGGTGGAGCGGCTGCAGACGCTCGGCATGCCGCTGGGCATGAGCACCGGCGTCGACGCCCTCCACTGGCTGCTGGAGACGGCCCTCGACCGCCGCGGCGAGCCGGCGCACCACCTGCTCGCCGACGTCGCCGCCCGCACCGGGTTCGACGCCAACCCGCTGTACGCGGTGCTGCAGGAGGTCATCTACCACTCGGGCCCGCGCGAGCCCGGCTGGGCGGCCGCCGCCGAGCACGCCCGGCACCCCGAGTTCGCGGCCGACACGCGGCCGCTGCTGCTCACCGGCGAGGCGGTCTTCCCCTGGATGTACGACCAGGTCCCGGCGCTGCGCCCGTTCCGCGGCGCGGCGGAGGAGCTCGCGGCGCGCACCGAGTGGCCCGAGCTGTACGACGTCGACCGGCTCGCCGCGAACGAGGTCCCGGTCGCGGCGGTGCAGTACGTCGACGACCCGTACGTCGACCTGGAGCTCGCGCTGCGCACCGCCGACGGACTCGGCAGCAGCCAGGTGTGGATCACCAACGAGTTCCTGCACGACGGCCTGCGGGTCGCGGGCGACACGATCCTGCCGCGGCTGCAGGACCTGACGGCCGGCCGCTGGACGGTCACGAGCCGCTGACCCGCGGCCGGGCGCACGCCGCACCCGGCACCCCACCCGGACGCCGGACGCCGGACGCGGGACGCGGGACGCGGGAGCGTGGGCGAATCGGGCACCATGGGGCGCCCTTCCCCACCCCCCTTGGAGCCCGTCCGTGCGCCTGCACCGCCCCCTCCGTGCCGTCGTCGGCGCCGTGCTCGCCGGCGTCCTGCCCGTCGCCGCGCTCGCGGCCTGCACGGGCGGCGCCGACCCGACGCCGTCGGCGTCCGCGAGCGCCGACCCGGGCCCGCAGCCGGACGACGTCGTCGCCACGGCCGTCATCCCGGTGGGCGGCGTCGACCTGGAGGTGCGGGTGCACCCGCTGGTGCGCGCGGACGAGCACGTGGTCCTGACCCTCGACTTCGCCCCCGTCGACGGCGTCGGGGACGAGGGCTACGTGACCATCTCCGGGTTCGGCGTGACCTCGTTCGTCGCCGACGGCTCGCACCCCGTGAACGTGCGCCTGTTCGACCTGGTGAACGACGTCGCGCACCACGTCGGCGCGGACGCCGAGGGCGAGCCGGTGGTGGCGCCGGACGAGTGGGACTGGGTGCGCAGCGAGCGCGGCACCCGCCTGCAGATGCCGTTCGCGGCGCCGCCGGCCGACGTCGACGCGCTGTCGCTGCTGGTGCCCGGCGCGCCGCTGTTCGCGGACGTGCCGATCGTCGACGGCGACGTGCCGTCGGGTGCGCACCCGGACGACGTCGCGGCCGCCGCCTCGGCGGCCGCCAGCGCGTCCGCGGCGGCGTCCGCGAGCCCGTCGGCGTCCGCCCCCGCGGACGACGTGGAGCCGCCCGAGGTCCTCGACCTCGACGCCGTCGTCGCGGCCCCCACGTTCCCCCTCGAGTCGACGAGCGCGGAGCTGCACGGCGCCGTGCGGACCACCGAGTCGACCGAGCGGGTCGAGGTGACGCTCGGCTCGGACGTGCTGTTCGCGTTCGACTCGGCCGACCTCACGCCGGAGGCCGCGGACGCCGTCGCGCTCGTCGCGCAGCGCCTCGCCGAGCGGGAGCCCGGCACCGTCCAGGTCGTCGGCCACACCGACGACCAGGCGGACGACGGCTACAACCTCGACCTCTCGCAGCGGCGCGCGCAGGCCGTGGCGGACGCGCTGGCCGCGCACGTCGACGCGTCGGCGTACCCCATGCGCGTGGAGGGGCGCGGCGAGCAGGAGCCCGTCGCCGAGAACGTCACCGAGGAGGACCGCGCGCTCAACCGCCGCGTCACCGTGTCGCTGACGTCGACGGTCGTCACCCGCACCGACGTCACGACCGCCGGCGAGCTGCCGCCGTTCGACGCGCACGTCGGCACGGCCGGCACACCGCTGCGGGTCGAGAACTGGGCGCGCGCGTGGGAGGTCGACGCGTCCGCGCGCCGCGTGCACGGGCACGTCGTCGTGGACCTCACCGTGCACGCCGCCGACGAGGAGGACGGGCTCGGCTGGGCCGTGAGCTTCCTGCGCGGCTTCTCCTCGCACCGCGGCGGCGACACCGTCACGCCCCACGACATCACCGCCCGCGGCACGGTGCTGCAGGGCGCGTCGCGGCTCTTCCCGCTCGACTACATGGTCGGCGCGGACGAGACGTGGCCGGACGGCGAGTGGTTCACCGCCTCCGACCTCGACGCCGGCGCCTGGATCGACGGCGGCCAGACGCGCACCTACTCGTTCGTCTACCCGCGGCTGGACGCCGACGCGGTCGTCTTCCAGGTCGGCACGGGCATCTCGTCCGGGGACGACTTCCGGCTCCTCGACGTGCCGGTCGCGCCGGAGTCGGTCACGCCGTCGCCGGTCGCGGACTGACACGGTCGCGGACCGACACGGTCGCGTTCCGAGACGGCGCCCGGCGTCGGCGCGCCGCCCGGTCAGGCGGCCAGCACGTACACGATCCCGAACACGGCCCCCAGCACGACGACGACCCCCAGCCACGTCAGCACGCGCGCGAGCTGACGCGTCCGCCGCTCGTCGCCCCACGGCTCGTGGTGCCCGCCCCTCACGTCGTCCCCGTCATGCCTCCACCCTGCGCGCGGGCAGCCGGGCGCGCACCCGCTGCGCGCCGGACGGCGTCAGGACGCGTGCCGGGTCGCGAGCGCCGCGTCCAGGGCGGCGAGCAGGCGGCGGGCCTCCGCGACGTCCCACGGCGTGCCCGCCAGCTCGAACTCGAACAGCACCGGCCGCCCCGACCGGGCCGCGACCTCGCGCGCCGCGTGCTGGTAGTACCGCCCGAAGTTCCGGTTGCCCGACCCCATCACGCCGACGAGCAGCCGCCGGTTGTGCGCCGACCGCAGGAAGCGCCGCACGCCCTCGGGGATCGTGTCGTTGGCCTCGTTGCCGGTCGTGTACGACGGCGTCAGCAGCACCCACGGCCCGTCGACCTCGCTGCGCCGGTGCTCACGCACCGCGAGGTTGAGCACCGGCCGGTCAAGGCGCTCCGCGAACGCGCGGACGAGCCCGCTCGCGGACGAGTAGTAGTACACGGGCGTCGCACGCACACGCCCATCCCACCCCGCCGCCGGGCCGCCGGCCCCGGACCTCGGTCCCACCGCGCCCCCGCGCCCGCCCCCGCCCCCCCGCCACACCCGCCCCGACTGCGGTAGATGCGTCACGAGTGCGGGTGTTGCCACACCCGCACTCGTTGCGCATGTACCGCAGTCGACGGGAGGCTGGGGCGGGCGGGCGGGCCGGCGGGCGGGCGCGGCGGAGGGCGGCGGGACGGCGGCGCGGGTGGCCGGCGTCAGGTCAGGCGGGCCGACGCGATCCGGGCGCCCTCCGTCAGCGACTCGAGCTTCGCCCACGCGATCTGCGGGTGGACGCGCCCGCCCAGGCCGCAGTCGGTCGACGCGACGACGTTCTCCGGCCCGACGCGCGTCGCGAACCGCTCGATCCGCTCCGCCACGAGCTCGGGGTGCTCGACGACGTTGGTCACGTGCGACACCACGCCGGGCAGGATCACGGCGCCGGCGGGCAGCGTGACGTCGTCCCAGACGCGGTACTCGTGCTCGTGCCGCACGTTGGCGGCCTCGAACGAGAACGCGCCGGCGTGCACCTCGAGCATCGTCCCCACGATGTCGGCCATCGGCAGGTCGGTCGTGTGCGGGCCGTGCCAGGAGCCCCAGCACAGGTGGAAGCGGATGCGGTCCTTCGGCAGGTCGCGCAGCGCGTGGTTGAGCGCCTCGACGCGCAGCGCGGTGAAGGCGAGGTAGTCGTCGACGGACGGCTCGGGCTCGATCTGGTCCCAGTTCTCCGCGATCGACGGGTCGTCGACCTGCAGCACGAGGCCGGCGTCGAGGATCGCGCGGTACTCCTCCCGCAGCACGTCGGCCCACGCGAACAGGTACTCGCGGTCGGTCGCGTAGTGCTCGTTCGCGAGCCGCGCGGCGGACCCCGGTGCGATGGACGTGATGAAGCCGGTGGACGCGCCGGTCGCGTCGAGCGCGGCACGCAGGTGCGCGACGTCCGCCGCGATCGCCTCCTGCCCCGTGTACGTCAGCGGTCCGGTTGCCTTGACGAACGTCGTCGGCGCCTCGCCGGACATGACGCCGGACGAGGGGTCGCGGTACGCCTCGGTGAAGCGCTGCTGGTCGCGCCGGTGCAGGAACCCGGTGGTCCGCAGGTCGCCGGGCGCGGACAGCCGCTTCTCCGCCGCCCACGCCATCGACGTGTCGAGCTCGAGCCCGCCGGTGCGCTGGAACGAGTACGACCACCACGCGCCGAAGTCGAGCGTGCTGCTCATCGACTTCCCGTACTCGCCGTCGCCGGGCACCGTGATGCCGAGGTCGACCTGGCGCTGCACGAGCGCGACGACCTGGTCGCGGAGGAACTCGTCCCAGTCGTCGCGCCGCTCGCCGGCGGCGCGGGCGGCGTTGGCGGCGATGAGCTCGGGGGTGCGCGGCAGCGAGCCGGCGTGCGTCGTGGCGATGGGGGTGGTCACGTCTCGCGATGCTACGTCGGCCGCGGGACCCGTCCGTCCCCGGTCCGCCCGGCGGCACGTGTCCCCGTCGCGCCGCCGCACACGCGTCACACAGAAGTAACAGGAAAGTCATCCGATGTCGTGACTTCTCCGGCACCCGGCGCCTACGTTGGGCGGGCGACGTGACCATCGGCGCCCGGCCGCCCGGCCGACGCCTCTCACCGTGGAGAAGGGGGCACCTCGTGTCTGCTCGACGTCCCACCACCACCCTCGCCGGCGCGGTCGCGCTGACGCTCGGGGTGACGGCACTCCTGGCACCACCCGCGGCGGCGCACGGCAGGGGCGGCAGCCCCGAGCGCTTCGCGCAGCAGGTCAGCTCGCGCGCCGTCATGCGGCACCTGGACGCGTTCCAGCGCATCGCGGACCGCAACGACGGCAACCGCGCCGCCCTCACCCCGGGCTACGAGGAGAGTGCGCAGTACGTCGAGCGGACGCTGCGCCGGGCCGGCTACCGCACGTGGCGCGACCCGTTCACGTTCGACCGCGAGGTCGTCGACGCGGCCACCCTCACGGTCACGGGCGGCGCGACGTACGACGTCGACCAGATGGAGTTCTCGGTCAGCACCCCCGAGGGCGGGCTGACCTCCCCGGTCGCCGTCCCCGACGACCCGTTCGGCTGCACCGTCGAGGCGTGGGGGGACGCCGACCCGGCCGGCGCCGTCGCCGTCGTCAGCCGTGGCGGTGACTGCCCGTTCTCCGCGAAGGCCACGGCCGCCGAGGCGCTCGGCGCCGTCGCGGTCGTCGTGCACAACAACGTCGAGGGCATCTTCGCCGGGACGCTCGGCCAGGAGGGGCTCGTCACGGTGCCCGTGGTGGGCGTCTCGCTGGCCGACGGCCAGGCGCTCGTCGCCGCCGCGGCGGCCGGCCCGGTCGAGGTGACGCTCGACGCGCGCGTGCACCCCGAGGAGGTCGAGAGCTTCAACGTGCTCGCGGAGACGCGCGCGGGCCGCGACGACAACGTCGTCATGCTGGGCGCGCACCTCGACGGCGTCGAGGAGGGCGCGGGCATCAACGACAACGGCACCGGGTCGGCGGCGATCCTCGAGGTCGCGGTGCAGCTCGGCCGCGAGAAGCGCCTGAACAACACCGTGCGCTTCGCGTGGTGGGGCGCCGAGGAGCTCGGCCTGATCGGCTCCACCGCCTACGTGGAGGAGCTGGCCACGCAGGAGGGCGAGCTCGACCGCCTCGCGACGTACCTCAACTTCGACATGGTCGGCTCGCCCAACTACGTCATCGGCGTCTACGACGCGGACCAGTCGACGTACCCGGCGCCCGTCGAGGTGCCCGCCGGGTCGCCCGAGACCGAGGACGTGCTCACCGGCTGGTTCGACGCGATCGGGCAGCCGTGGGTCGACACCGAGTTCAGCGGCCGGTCCGACTACCAGGCGTTCATCGAGAACGGCGTGCCCGCGTCCGGCCTGTTCACGGGGGCCGACGACATCAAGACGGAGGAGGAGGTCGCGCTGTTCGGCGGCACGGCGGGCATCCCGCACGACCCGAACTACCACTCCCCCGCCGACGACATCACGAACGTGAACCCCGAGGCGCTGCGGATCATGACGAAGGCCATCGCCTTCGCCACGGCCTCGCTCGCACGGGACACCTCCGCGATCAACGGCGTCTCGGGCCCCGGCGACCAGGGCAAGCCGTGGAAGCCGTGGTGGCCGGGCAAGGGCCGGCACGACGACGTCCGCTCGCTGGACGACGCGGCGTGACGTCCGCCTGACTCGCGGCGGCGCACGCCGTCCGGGGGACGCACCGGGCGGAGCACGTCGCACGCAGGGGGCCGCACCGCGGCTCGCACGAGGAGGCCCGGCCCGGGTCCGCCACCACGGCGGCCCGGGCCGGGTCGCGTCCCGTCCCGTCCCGTCGCGGGACCGCGGCGGCTCAGCCCTCGGACGCGGTCGCCGGCGCGCCGATCCGCGGGAACGGCGTCAGGGAGAACAGCACCTCGACCGGCACGTCGAAGAACGCGGCGAGCCGCAGCGCGAGGTGCAGCGACGGCGCGTACTCGCCGCGCTCGAGGTACCCGACGGTCTGGTAGTGGACGCCGAGCGCGTCGGCCAGCTCCCGCCGGCTGACGCCCCGCTCGGCGCGCAGCACGGCGATGCGGTTGTGGACGGCCTCCCCGCCCGGCTGCGCCATGCTCAGGCCGCCCGCTGCAGGTGCGCCTGGAGGCGGGCCGCCATCGCACCGGCGGTCTGGCGGGACGTCACGCGGCGCAGCAGCAGTGGCGCGACGAGTGCGCCGACGACCGCCCACGCGGCGAGCACCGCCACGGCGAGGCCCGGGTGCCACGCGCCGCCGAGCTCGAGGGCCTCGGCGCCCGCCGGCAGCGTCGTCGACCGCAGGCCGTGCGCCAGCCAGTACAGCGGGAACGCCTGCACGGCGCCCTGCGCCCACCCGGGCAGCCCGGTCGGCGGCCCGAACACGCCGGACACGAACGCGAGCACGACGATCGGCGCGACGACGAACGGCACGACCCGCGCGGGCCGGCCGCACAGCGCACCGGCCACGACGCCGACCGGCAGCATCGCGAGCGTCCCGAGCAGCAGCCACCCGACCAGGGCCGCCCAGCCGCCGGCCCCCTGGTGCATCGGGTCGCCGAGCAGGAACGGCCACGGCACGAGCAGCACCGCCAGCATCGGCAGCGTGCCCAGCACCTGCGCCGTCAGCATGCCGACCGAGTACGTGGTCGTGCCGCGCGGCACCGCGCGCAGGCGCAGCACGGTGCCGTCCTCGACCTCGGTGGCGAGCGCGAACGCCGGTCCCATGGTCATGCCGAACATGATGGTGGCCGCGAGGATCCCCGGGAGCGCGAGCTCCGGCAGCGTGAGGCCGTCGGCCCCCGGGACGGGCGTGTCGCGCTGCGTCCACAGGTAGACGAGCACCGCGACGCCGATGACGACGTTCCAGCCGACCTCCTCGGCGGTGCGGAGCATGTGCCCGAACTCGGTGACGCCGCGGCGCAGGCCCAGGCGGACGGCCCACGCGCGGGGGCCGGCGGTGACGGTCGGCGTGCTCATCGGACGGCTCCCGTGGCGGTCGCGGCGGCGGCGGGCGCGTCCTCCGCCTCGTGGCGGCGGACGATCTCGAGGTAGGCGTCCTCGAGGCGCGCGTGGTGCACCTCGAGGTCGTCGACCGGCTCGGGGCCGGTGAGCAGCGCGCGGCTGAAGCCCACCGGGTCGTCGGTGCTGTGCACGTGCCGCGCCCCGCCGGCCGACCAGCGCACCTCGCTGGGCCCGGCGACGGCGCGCGCGAGGGCGTCGGGGCTGCCGTCGGCGACGATGCGCCCGCCGGCGAGCAGCAGGATGCGGTCGGCGACGACCTCGGCCTCCGTGAGGTCGTGCGTCGTGAGCAGGACGAGCGTGCCGTCGTCGTCGACGACCTCGTGCAGGAGCTCGTGGAACTCGCGCCGGGCCGCGGGGTCGAGGCCGGCGGTCGGCTCGTCGAGGACGAGCAGGTCCGGGCGGCCGACCAGCCCGACGGCGACGTCGAGGCGGCGGCGCTGCCCGCCGGACAGCGTCCCGACGCGCTGCGCCGCCGCGTCGGTCAGCCCGACGCGGGCGAGCAGCCGGTCGGTGGGGTGCGCACCCCGCCCGCGTGCGGCGGCGTACGGCGCGTAGGCGGCGGCGAGCTGGTCGAGCAGCTCGCGCACGCGCCACCGCTTGTGGTCGCGCCAGGACTGCAGCACGACGCCGACGCGGGCGCGCCACGTCTCGTCGGCGCGCTGCGGGTCCGCGCCGAGGACGCGGACCGTGCCCGCGTCCCGGTGGCGGAACCCCTCGAGGATCTCGACGGTCGTGGTCTTGCCGGCGCCGTTGGGCCCGAGCAGGGCCACGACGCCACCGTCGACGTCGAACGAGACGTCGTCGAGGACCGTGCGCCGGCCGTATGCCATGCGCAGGCCGTCGACGTGGATCGCGGGGTCGGTGACGGGCGGCATGTAGTAGGTCTACTACATGCCGTTGTAGGTCCGCTACCCCTTCCGGTGCGCTGGGTCCGCGCGCGGCCACCCGCTGCTCGACCGCCCAGCGGTGCCCGAACGGGTCGACGAACCAGCCGCGCCGCTCGCCGCCCGCGCTCAGCCCTCCTGCGGGGCGCCGGCGATGTTCACCATCCAGTTGGTGCCGAACCGGTCCGTGAACATGCCGAACCAGTCGCCCCACGGCGCCTGGTCGAGCGGCAGCACGTTCGACCCGCCGGCCGACAGGCCCTCGTACCAGCGCCGCAGCGTGTCGCCGTCCTCGGCGCCGCCGCTCAACGAGATCGCCACCGACGACTCCGAGGGCACCTCCATGTCCGGCGGGGCGTCCGACGCCATGAGCGTCAGGCCGCCCGGGACGTCGAGCTGCCCGTGCATGACGCCGTCGCCCTCCATCCCGCTCTCGCCGTACGTCGAGATGGTCGGCGTGCCGCCGAGCACGGACGCGTAGAACTCGAGGGCCTCCCGCGCCTGGCCGCGGAATCCGAGGTAGGGGTTGAGCACGACGGCCATGGGGTCCTCCGGAGGTCGGCGCGCACCCGGCGTGCGCGCGTACCCGGGCAGACGTCCGACGACGCGCGAAGTCATCGGGGGCGCGGCAGGGTGGTGCACGGATCTCGCAGGACGACGGACCACGACGGACGACCCGGGAGGTGCACGTGGCCACCGACGGCAAGCAGCTGTGGGCGATGGTGCGGCGGTACGGACCGATGGTGGTGGCCGCGTCGGGGCAGGTCACCGCCTACCTCAAGGCGCACCCGGAGGTCGCCGGGCCCGTGCGGCGCCGGGTCGAGACGTGGAGCGACGCGGTGGTCGCCGCGCAGAAGCGACGCTCCCCCGAGGGCAAGGTCGCGGCGACGATCGAGCTGGTGACGCGGCTCGCGGCCGACCGCCACCCGGACGACCCCGTGCAGGCCGAGGCGTGGGACGGCCGCGCCGACCACCTGCGCCAGGCGCTCGACCTGGCGCTCGTGCGCAGCGGGACCGTGCGGCGCGACATGCTCGTGCGGGTGTCCGCCGAGGCGGACGCGCTCGCCGCGGAGGTGTTCGACGCGCTGATCGGCCCGGGCGCCGACGGCGGCCCGGCGGGCGACGCCGTGCCGGGGCGGACGATGCCGCAGGTGCACGGGCGCCGGCTGTCGCTGCCGGCGGGTCCGCTGCGGCGACCGGGGCGGGGACGCGGGGGTGCCGAGCCGCGCTGAGGGCTCGCGGGTGTGCCCGACCGGGGTGTCAGAACCCCGGGATGGGTGCGGTGAACGCGAGCGCGCCCGCGCCGGCGGTCGTCACGACGACGAGCGCGCGCAGCAGCAGGCCGCGCGCCCGGGACGCGGGACGCCGCCCGGCCTCCGGGTGCATGACGGTCGGCGTCGCGACGTCGGCACGCGCGCGGACCGCCCGCCGGCGCGCCGCGCGCGTGGCGGGCTGCAGCGCCGCCGTCGTGAGCATCTGCGGGCTCTGGGTGCCGCCGAGCCGCACGCCGAGGAGCTGCACGAGCCCCGTCACCTCGGCGGGCGTGAGCCGCGGCGGCAGGCCGCGCAGGTGGCCGGGCAGGGCGGTGCGGCCGACGACGGTCGCACCGGCTGCGCTCACGGCCGCGTCGGACCGGTCGCCCAGGCACAGCGCCGCGCGGACGGCGGTGCGGTGCCGCGGCGCGAGCAGCGCCGTGACGGCGGCCGCCGCCTCGGACGCGCGCGCGACCTGGTGCGTGCGCACCTGCTCGCCGACGCGCACCTCGCCGTCGGTCACCACGAGGTCGCCGGCCCACGACTCGGTGTGCACCACGACGACGCCGCCCGGGCCGACCACGAGGTGGTCGATGTTGGCGAGCGGCCGGCCAGGCCAGTGCACGTCGTGCACCGACGTCCACCCCTCCGGCTCCATGCCGCGCAGCGTGGCGGCGACGAGCCGCTCGGCGGGCACCTGCGCGAGCCACGGCTGCTGCTCGACGTGGTGCCGCCGCGTGGGCGGCGGCACGACGGCGGTCGGCCGGTGCGCCTCCGCGCACGTCGAGGCTCCGGTCGTCGCGCGTCCGTGCGTCCCGCGCTCGGCGCCACCCGTGGTCGTCATGCCCATGACCTCTTCATCGGACGAAGGGCTGTCCCTCGTGAGGGTGCCCATCGTCACGCCTCGCTGCAACCGCATACCGGGTACCGGTCCCGCTCGGTGGAGGACGGCACGGCCGGACGGGGCTGTGGTCGGCTCGGCAGCGGGGCTGTGCAGACCCCGCCCTGCGTGTCGGTGCCCGCCCGTAACGTCCGCCCCATGGACGTCATCCTGGTTCCCGGTTTCTGGCTCGACGCGTCGTCGTGGGACGCGGTCACGCCGCCCCTCGTCGCCGCGGGGCACCGCGTGCACCCCGTGACGCCGCCGGGCCTCGAGGACGGCTCGGAGGTCGCCCGGCACGCGTCGCTCGGGCTGCGTGACTGGGTCGACGCCGTCGTCGCGCTCGTCGACGCGGTCGACGCGCCCGTCGTGCTGGTCGGCCACTCGGGCGGCGGCGCGGTCGTGCACGCCGCGGTGGACGCGCGGCCGGACCGCGTGGCGCGGGCCGTCTACGTCGACAGCTGGCCGACCGGGCAGGACAGCGTCATCAACGACGAGCTGCCGGTCGAGGGCGACTCGATCCCGCTGCCGCCGTGGGAGTTCTTCGAGGAGCGGGACCTCGTCGGCCTCGACGACGCGCTGCGCGAGCGGTTCCGCGCCGTCGCCCGGCCCGTGCCCGCGCGCGTCGCGACGGACCCGCAGCAGCTCTCCGGCTCGCCGGCGCGCTACCGCGTGCCGGTCACGGTCGTGACGTGCGAGTTCCCCGCCACCGAGGTGCGGCGCCTGCTCGAGGGCGGCCTGCCGTGGCTCGCCGAGCTCGCCACCGTCGAGGACGTCACCTACGTCGACCTGCCGACCGGGCACTGGCCGCAGCTCTCGCGCCCGGACGACCTGGGCGCGGTGCTGCTGGCGGAGGTGGACCGCACGGCGGCCTGACCCCTCCCGCTCGCGCGCGCCAGCCCGTACCCTCCCCTGGGCGCCGCACGCAGCGGCGACGAGCAGGGGGAGCACCACATGTCGGTCACCACGACGACGTCCGCGCCATGGCGGACGCGTGCCGCCGTGGGCGCGGCGTACGCCGCGCAGGGGTTCGGGTACGCCACGGTCGTGACGTCGCTGCCGGGGCTGAAGGCCCGCACGGGCATCGACGACATGGCGATCTCGTTCGTCCTGCTGCTCGGCTGCCTGCTGGCGGCCGCGGGCTCCGTGACGGCGGAGAAGGTCGCCACGCGCCGGTCCAGCCGCACGGCGCTCGTCGCCGGCCTCCTGACGCAGGCCGTCGGGCTCGCGCTCGTCACGACGGCGACCTCGGTGCCGCCGCTCGTCGGCGCGTTCGCGATCTTCGCAGTCGGGCTCGGCATGGTCGACGCGTCGATCAACATGCAGGGCGTCCTGCTGCAGCGGTTCGCGGGGCGCTCGATCATGTCGACGCTGTTCGCGTGCCTCACGGCCGCGGCGATCCTCGCGGCGCTGGCGCAGGCGGTGCTGGCCAACCTCGGGACCACCACCGGCGCCGTCGTCGCGCTGCTGACGGCGGCCGCCGTGGCGGCGGCGATCGCGCTCGGCATCCGCGGCTCGCTCATCCCGCGGGCCGTCGCGGACGAGGCCGCGGCGGCCGCCGTGGCGGCACGCGCGGCCACGGCGGGTGCGGACGGCACGGGCACCACGGCGCGCACGCCCTTGCCGCGCGCCGGCATCTGGCTGTTCGGCTCGATGGTCGCCGTCGCGTTCGTCGCCGACTCGGCCGTGAGCAGCTGGAGCGCCGTGTACCTGGCGGACGGCCTCGACGCCCCCGCCACCGTCGCGCCGCTCGGCTACGCCGCCTACCAGGGCGCCGTGCTCGTCTCGCGCCTGGCGGGCGACCCGCTCGTGCGGCGCTTCGGCCGCGGCAAGGTCGTCGGCGTCACGGTGCTGCTCGCCGTCGCGGGCCTCGGGCTCGTCGCGCTGGTGCCGTCGACGGGCGCGGCGGTCGTCGGCTTCGCGCTCACCGGCATCGGCGTCGGCGCGCTCGTGCCGCAGGCGTTCTCGGTGGCCGGCGAGCTCGCGCCCGAGCGTCTCGACGAGGTCATCCAGCGGATCAACCTGTTCAACTACGTCGGCGCGCTGCTCGGCGCCGTCGCGCTCGGCCTGCTGTCGGAGGGCCCGGGCCTCGGCCCGGCGTTCCTCATCCCGGCGCTCCTGCTCCTGCCGGCGGTCGCGCTGTCGCCGCGGTTCGGCGGCGCCCCCGCGACCGGCCCGGCCGGCGAGGCCGGTGCGGCGGCGGGGTCCGTCGCACCGCCCAGCACCCCGGCGTCGTCGGCCGCGGACACGCCGCCGACGTCGAGCGACGCGGACTGACGGCCCCCCGCCCGGTGCGCGCACCGGGACCGTGCCGGCGCGGCGGTGATCGGGTGGTCCCCGCCCGTCGCCCTCATGGTCGGCCCCCCGCCGGCCGATAGGAGGGCGAGCAGGGAGGGACGTCCACATGCCCGCAGGGGACTCCGCGGCGAGCGAGGCGCAGCGTCAGCTGCTGCTGGCCACCGCGCACGAGAAGGCAGCCGCCGACGCACGCCGCACGGCCGCGAGCTACGGCCTCGCGTCGGCCACCGAGCAGCGCACGGCGCGCGCACTGGCACCGCTGGCGGCCGCCGGCTACCACCTCCTCGCGGACCGGCAGTGGCCGGGCAGCCGCCGCGCGCAGGTGGACATGGTCGTCATCGGGCCGGGCGGCGTGTTCGTCGTCGACACCAAGGCGTGGGCCGACGTGTCGATCGTCGGCGACCGCATCCACCGCGGCGACGCCGACGTCACGGACGACCTCATGGCCCTCGCGGACCTCGCGTACCGCACCGAGGGCGAGCTCGCCGAGGTCGGCCTCGCCCCCGGCGAGGTGCACGCCGTCGCGGTGCTGGCCGGGCGCGCGGGCGTCGACGAGCGCGTCGGGCCCGTGCGCGTCGTCGGCGAGCGGGACGCGCTGCAGCTGATCGCCCGGCACGGGCACCGCCTGACGCCGGTGCAGGTCGACGCCGTGCTGACGCGCGCGCTCGCCTGGTTCCGGCAGGTCGGCGCGCCGGCGCCGGTCAGCACGACGCTGCCCGAGCCGGTGCTTCCCGCGACGCCGCTCGACGCACCGCTCACGGCCCTGGACGCGCCGCTCACCGCCCTCGACGCACCTCTCACCGCGCTCGACGCGCCGCTCACGGCTCTCGACGTGCCCCGGACCGCGCTGGATGCACCCCTCACGGCGCTCGACGCACCGCTCGGTCCCGACGGGCGCTTCCTCGACGTGCCGGCTCCGGCCGCGGTCGTCCCGGCGCCGCGCACGGCACCCGAGGCCGCGCCGGCCGACTCCCCACCGGCCGACGTCACACCGGTTGCCTCCGTCCCGGCCGGCCCGCCCGTCCCCGACGACCCGTCGACGTTCACCGTCGAGCCCCTGCTCGACGAGGCGACGGTCCAGGCCGCCCTCCTCGAGGGACTCATGGCCGCGCCCGTCGAGGAGTGGATGGCGTTCCTGCACCCCGCGCAGGCGCGCATCGTGCGGCGTTCGTTCAACGGCCCGTCGCGCATCCGCGGCGCCGCGGGCACCGGCAAGACGGTCGTCGGGCTGCACCGCGCCGCGTACCTGGCGCGCACGCGCGCCGGCCGGGTGCTCGTCACGACCTACATCCGCACGCTGCCGGACGTGCTGCGCCAGTCGCTGACGCGGCTCGCGCCGGACGTCGTCGACCGCGTCGAGTTCGCGGGCGTGCACGAGACCGCCAAGCGGATCCTCGACGAGCGCGGCGTGCCGTGCCGGATCGACGGCAAGCAGATCGCCTCGGCCTGGACGACGGCCTGGGGACGCGTCGCGGGCGGCAGCATCATCGACACCGACCGCCACGAGCAGGACTACTGGCACGACGAGGTCATCCACGTCATCAAGGGCCGCGGCCTGACCCGGTGGGAGCAGTACGCGGACCTGCCGCGGCTCGGCCGCCGGCACCGGCTCGGGCCGCAGCAGCGACGCGTCGTGTGGGACCTGTACCAGGCGTACGACGCCGAGCTGCGCGTGCGGGGGGTGCACGACTTCGCCGACCAGATCGCGCTCGCCGAGGCCGAGCTGCGCCGGCAGCCGCCCGCCGAGCCGTACACCGCCGTCGTCGTCGACGAGGCGCAGGACCTCTCGTGCGTGATGATCCGCATGCTGCACGCCCTCGTCGGCGACGCGCCCGACGGGCTCACGCTCGTCGGCGACGGCCAGCAGACGATCTACCCCGGCGGCTTCACGCTCGCCGAGGCGGGCGTGTCCGTGGCCGGCCGCGGCACCGTCCTCGACGTCAACTACCGCAACACGGCGGAGATCCTGCAGTTCGCGTCGATGCTGGTCGCCGACGACGAGTTCGCCGACATCGAGGGCGTCACCGCCCGCGGCGACCGCCCGACGCAGGTGCCCCGTCGCGGCCCGAAGCCCGTCTACGTCCGGTGCTCGAACCCCGCCGACCGGTCCCGCCGCATGGTCGCGCGCGTCCAGGAGGCCGTGCGGCAGGTCGGCACCGGGTACGGCGACGTCGGCGTGCTGTCCCTGTCGCGCCGCGGCGTCGACGAGGCCACCGAGGCGCTGAAGGCCGCCGGCATCCCCGTCGTGAACCTCGAGCGCTACGACGGCGTGCCCGTCGACGCGGTCAAGGTCGGCACGATCAAGCGCGCGAAGGGCCTGGAGTTCAAGCACGTGCTGGTCGTCGACGTGCGGGCGTCGTGGTTCACGCAGAAGCCCGAGCAGCTCGACGAGGTGGAGCGCGAGCGGCGCGAGTACCGCCTCCGGGAGATGTACGTCGCCATGACCCGCGCCCGCGACGGCCTGTGGGTGGCGTCGGTCTGACGGTGGCATCAGCCTGACTCTGGCGTCGGCCTGGCGGGCGCGCCGCGGGCAGCGACTGCGCGTGGAGGATCACGAACACCGGGTGACCACGACGCTGCAGGCCCGGGCACGAGCCGGCGTCACGGCGTGCGGGCCCGTGCTCACTTCGCCGGGCGTGAAGAGTTGTGGACGCGGGGTGACCACAACGCTTCACGCCGGGGCGCGATCCGGCGGGTCAGCGGCAGTCGTCGGGGGTGGGGACGGCGGTGCAGAGCTCGGCGACGAGCTTGCTGGTGCGCTCGACGACCTCGAACGGGGTGCTGGTGGCGGTGGTCTGGGCGGTGCCGTCGACGTCCCGCCAGACCGGTGAGCCGGCGACCTGGTAGCGCCCGGACCACTCGGTGGTCAACGTGATCGTGCGGGTGCCGAGGGCGCGGTAGACGTGGAACGTCTCGAACGCCGGGTACGGGGCGCCGGGGTCGGTGGTGACCAGCGGACGGCCGCCGTCGCCGAAGTCGTACGTGAACCGGATCGGCGTCGCCTCGACGGTCACCTGGTAGCCGAGCAGGTCGGTCGTCAGCGTCACCGGGGTTGGATCGGTGTAGACGATCGTCTCCTTGTTGACCAGCACCCAGTCAGCGGCAGGTTGCACGTTGAGCACCGGGGCGGGGATGGGCAGGCGTCGGAAGTCGTCTGCGGAGAGCGTCGGCAGGGCGTCTGCACCACAGCCCCCCTGATCGACCAGCACCCAAGGACCGAACGGGTCTGCTGCAGACGCTCGCTGTCGCATCCAAAGCGGAAGCAGAACGGTGTCCGTACCGCAGTCGCGTTGACCAGCGACATCCTCCCCGCTGGGGCAGGCGATGTCCGCGAGCATCACCCACTGCCCTGCCGCGTCCCGGCACATCAGCTCGCGCCGGTACTGACGCAGCTCGGCCTCAGGCCCGGTCGCCACCTCGTGCAGACGTCGAGCGCGTTCGCCTTCACGGACGTTGACGATTGCGGCGGTCCGACTCGAGTCGATCGACGCGTTGGACTCGAGCTCTGCGCCGTAGGCGGCGGGCGCCGACCACATGAGGGCAGCCACTGCGCAGACCCACGCTGTGGCGGCAAGCGTTCTACGAGACACGAGCGACATCCACCTCAGCGACCCGCCAGCCGTCCTTCCAGGAGAGCGCGAACGTCATCTCGAAGCGACCGCCCTCGTCCGACGATACGACCGTTCCGTCCGGCGCGAGCTCACGACTGGGCGTCTGGTCGACGACGACGAGAGCTGAGTACGACTCTCCTGCAACGATCTCTGCGGCGCTCTGGCTCACGACGGTCACCGTCGACTCGTCGTCGCGGTGCCCCGTCTCCTGCAACCGCGTGACGTTCGAGCGGACATTCGTGCAGAAGCCGCAGGCGGGGTCGGACATCGAGTCCCACTCGCTCAGATCACCACTGGCGTACGCGTACGGGTAGAGCTGCAGGAAGTACGACGCCGCCGCTGCCGCGCCGTCCGCGCTCGGTGTCGCCATCGCGTCCGGCCGCGCCGGCGGGACGCTCACGTCCGGCGCCGGGCTCGCGGTTGGGGTGGCGCTCGGTGCGTCCGCCGATGCCGACGGCGAGTGCGTGCCCGTCGGCCCCGTCGGCGTCGCGTCCCCCGTGCACCCCGCCGTCATGAGCCCCACGAGCACCGTCGCGGCCACCGCCGCCCCCCGCCCACGCCATCGCATGCCCGGAAAGTACCGGTTCCCGCCTTTGTCGACGCCAACGGCGCCCACCCTGTGGATGGAGGGCGCGTCGGAGCGGTGTCGGTGCGTCCCGCTACAGTCGCCACCGATCACGAAGCTCGGCCTCAAGCCCTCCGGCCGGCCGACTGGCAACCGCGCGGAGCGCACGGTGCCCCCGGAGGAAGATCCGCCCGCGCCGCCCGGTGCGGGAAGACGCTCGAGCCTCCCAGGAGGACACATGGCTGCACCGTTCGACATCGACGCACCGCTGGGCACGCCACGTCTCGGCTGCGTCGCCGAGGAGCGGGGGCACGTGCCGGCGTCATCGCGTGTGCGCGTCGCGGTCTCGGCGGCGGGTGAGACGTACCGCGTCACGGGCGTCGAGCGCGACGCCGCCGGCGACGGTCCGAACCGCGCCGACAGCACCGACAGCAGCGTGATCACCACCGACAGCACCACGAGCACCGCCGACGCCGACGACGCCGGCAGCACCGGCAGCACCGGCAGCACGAGCCCCACCTCCCTCACCGGTCGCGCCGGCGTCGTCCTCGCAACCCGCCACGACGGCGCCCCGGCGCACTGGTGGGTGCACGACACGGCGCCGTTCGAGGAGCACGCGCGCAGCGCCGACCCGACGGTCCGCCTGCACGACGGCGGCGTCGTGCGCGTGGGCGCGCGGTACCGGAGCGTCGCCACGGACGGCGCCGCGACGCCGTGCGTGGAGGGCGTGGTCCGGCCGACGGGTGCCCGGTACGCGTTCCTCGAGCGGACGCTGCCGCTCGACCCGACGCTCGTGGCGGTGCGGCCGCACACCGCGTCGCTGTACCGGCTCGACCCGCCGATGCGGACGCGCGGCGGCCCGGTCGAGCACGTCGTCGTGCTCGCGCAGCACGGCGAGGGCGGCGGCTGGACGCAGATCTTCGGGGCCGACCCGGACGCGCGGATGCGCGCGGGCGACCTGCCCGGCTCGTACGAGGGCGGCACCGACCACGTCGAGGCGCTGCAGCGCGCGGGCTACGAGGTCGTCCTCCCGCCGCTCTGACGGGACCCGTGCAGCGTCCGTCACGCGGCACACCGTGCAGCGTTCGTCACGCCAGGCGCGACGAACGCTGCACACCCCCCGAGGCCCCGCCTCATCCCAACGGCCCGAGCACCTCCCGCGGCGACTGGTCCGTCCCCAGCCGTGACAGCGGCTCCAGCAGGCGCTTCTCCTCGTACCGGAAGTGCGTCTCCATGATCGCCTCGATGCCGTCGAGGTGACGGTGCAGGTCGTCGCCGCCCGCCCCCGCGTCCACGGCGCGCTGCAGCGAGCCGAGCAGCTGCGACAGGACGCTGTGGTCCCGCGTCAGCTGCGACACGACCTCGGCGAGCGACGGGTCGCGCGCGACGAGCTCGGGGAACATCACCGCGTCCTCGCCGCGGTGGTGCCCGTCGAGGGCCGCGCAGAAGCCGGTGCAGAAGAGGCGGAGGTCGGCGGCGAGCCGGGGGGACGTCGGCTCGGCGGCCGCGTCGTCGATCGCGTCGCGCGCGATCTGCAGGCTGTCACGGAGGCGGGCGTGGACGTCGCGGAGCTGACGGTCCCACGCGACGATGCGTGCGGAAGGGTCGGTAGGCATGTGCCCCCGACGCTAGGCCCTCGGCAGCGGGCCCCGGAAGCCCCTCAGCCCGCGAGCGCCGCCTTGAGGAACGCCACGTCCTCGGCCTGCCGCTCCCCCGGCGTCTCGACGACCACGTCGCACCCGGCCTCCCGCACGACGTGCGCGATGAGCTCCGCGGGGATCGTCCCGGTGGCGAAGTTGGCGTGCCGGTCGCGGCTCGACCCGTGCTCGTCGCGGGAGCTGTTGGCGTGCACGAGGTCGATGCGGCCGGTGATCGCGGTGAGGCGCTCGACGATCGTCTCGAGGTCCTCGCCGGCGGCCCACGCGTGGCAGGTGTCGAGGCAGACGCCGACCTCGTACTCGCCGATCGCGTCCCACAGCATCGCCCAGCGGTCGAGGGTGCGCGCGCAGGCGTTCTCGCCGCCGGCGGTGTTCTCGACGAGCACGCGCAGGGGGTACTCGGCGCGCGCGAACGTCTTGCGCCAGTTGTCGATGCCGACGGCGATGTCGTCGCCCTCGCCGACGTGGCCGCCGTGCACGATCAGCCCGCGGGCGCCCAGGTCGGCGGCCGCGGCGGCGTGCTGGGCGATCATGTTGCGGCTCGGGATGCGGATCCGGTTGTTCGTCGACGCGACGTTGACCAGGTACGGCGCGTGCGCGTAGATCCCGAGGCCCGAGTCGATGAGCGCGTCGGCGTCCGGCCGCCGCACGGGCTTCTTCCAGCCCTGCGGGTCGGCCAGGAAGATCTGCACGGCCTGCGCGTCGACCTCCGTCGCGGCCGCCACCGGGTCGTCGCCACGCACGTGCGCGCCGATCAGCACCACGTCGGTCCCCTTCCCTCGAGTCCGCGCCACGCTAGCCCGTCCCGCTGACATCACCCACCGGACGTGTTATCGCGACGCGGCGCGATCGTCGCCGCGCGAGACCCTTACTTACACGTCGGTAAGTGTGGTTTGCTCCGAAGCGTCCGATGCCGGAACTCGACGGAGAGGCACACGCATGGACCACCCCCGCACGCCCGCGACGAGGTCACGACGACGTCGTCGCGCCACCCTGCTCGCGGTCGCGGCCCTCACGGCCGCCGCCACCACCCTCGCCCCCGCGGCCACCGCCGGCCCGCCCCGCGGCCCCGCCGCGCCGACCGCCCCCGACCTCGGCCCGAACGTCGTCGTCTTCGACCCGTCGATGCCCGTCGCCGACATCCAGGCCCGCGTGGACCAGATCCACGCGCAGCAGGTCGACGCCGAGATGGGCACGGCCCGGTACAGCCTGCTCTTTCTGCCCGGCGAGTACGGCACCACCGAGCAGCCGCTGCAGATGAAGGTCGGCTACTACACCGAGGTCGCCGGCCTCGGCGCCTCCCCGACCGACGTCACGGTCCACGGCAAGATCGAGACGTACAACCGCTGCCTGTCCCCCGACCCCGAGAACCCCAACTGCATCGCGCTGGTCAACTTCTGGCGCACGCTGTCGAACCTCACGATCGACATCAACGGCACGGGGCAGGACGACTGCCGCCGCACCGCCAACTTCTGGGCGGTCTCGCAGGCCGTCTCGCTGCGCCGGGTCAACGTCCTCGCCGACGAGGGCGACCCCGGCTTCTCGCTCATGGACTACTGCACGGCCGGCCCGCAGTTCGCCAGCGGCGGCTTCATCGCGGACTCCCGGTTCGGGGACGTGACGAACGGGTCGCAGCAGCAGTGGCTGACGCGCAACAGCGAGGTCCGCAGCTGGTCGAACGCCGTGTGGAACCAGGTGTTCGCGGGCGTCGAGGGCGCGCCGGACGACGCGACGTTCCCCGACCCGCCCTACACGACGCTCGACCAGAACCCGCTGAGCCGCGAGAAGCCGTACCTCTACGTCGACGAGCGCGGCCGCTGGCACGTCCGCGTGCCGGAGGCGCGCGAGGGCACCCGCGGCATCACGTGGGCCGACGGCATGACGCCGGGCCGGTCGGTCCCGCTGCGCGACTTCCACGTCGCCAAGCCGGGCGACAAGGTCCAGACGATCAACAGCCAGCTCGCGCGCGGCAAGCACCTGCTGCTCACGCCTGGCGTGTACGACGTCGCGCGCAGCATCGAGGTCAAGCGTGCCGGCACGGTCGTGCTCGGCATGGGCCACGCGACGCTGACGTCGGTCGACGGGGCGGTGCCGCTGCGCGTCGCGGACGTCCGGGGCGCGATCATCGCGGGCGTGACGATCGACGCGGGCCCGCAGGAGTCGCCGGTGCTGCTGCAGGTGGGCAAGGCGCCGCGCGGCGGCGGTCACGGGCCGTCCGGGCAGGAGGCGGACCACCGCGGGCGCGGCCACGACAAGGGCCGCGGCCTCGACCCGATCACGCTGAGCGACGTCTACTTCCGCGTCGGCGGCCCGCACCGCGGCTCCACGGACGTGGCGCTGCGGATCGACGCCGACGACGTCCTCGTCGACCACACGTGGGTGTGGCGCGCCGACCACGGCGTCGAGGGCTTCACGGAGGGCGTCAACGGCGACACCGAGCGGTGGCGCACGAACATCGGCCGCACGGGCGTGGTCGTCACGGGCGACGACGTCACGGCGACCGGCCTGTTCGTCGAGCACTTCCAGCGGCACAACACCGTGTGGGAGGGCGAGCGCGGACGCGTCGTGCTCTACCAGAACGAGCTCCCGTACGACCCGCCCACGCAGGCGGACTGGACGGAGCCCGACGGCACGCTCGGCTGGGCCGGCTACAAGGTCGGCGACAAGGTGCGCGAGCACCAGCTGTGGGGCGGCGGCGTCTACGTGTTCAACCAGAACAACCCGTCGATCATCACGGAGAACGGGTTCGAGGTGCCCCAGCGGCCGGGCGTGCGGCTCACGCACGTCATGACCGTCAACCTCAGCGCCGGGACGATCCGGCACGTCGTGAACGGCGTCGGCGGGCAGGTGGACAACTCGAACACCGGCACGCCGTCGTTCATCACGCAGTACCCGTGACGGGCGGGTCGGTGGCCGACGTGACCGGCCGCCGACCACCCCGTCGCGACACGGAGGGCCGTTGGTGGACGCCACCTGCGGCCCTCCGCCGTCGTCCTCTAGGGTGACGCCGTCGCTCGAGGACGAGGGCGTGCGCCGGAGGGGCAGACGGCGCGCCACCGACTCGTCACACGCGGGTCACCGCGCTCGCCCTCCCCCGAAACACGGCCACGCCACCCTTCGTCTGCGAACCCCGCGACACCCGCGCCCGTAGCAACAGAGTGGATGGCACCGTGCTGAAGAAGTCCCGCGCCGCCAAGTCCGGCACCTGCACCCTGACCTTCGCCCTGCCGACGCCGAGCCTCGACGGGCCGGTGAGCGTGGTCGGCACGTTCAACGACTGGGTGCCCGGCACCCACGTGCTCCGCAAGCGGTCGAACGGCATGTCGAGCGCGTCCGTGACCGTGCCGCTGGGGACCACCCTGACGTTCCGGTACCTCGGGGACGGCGGCAAGTGGTTCGACGACATCGACGCGGACCGCGTGACCGTGGACGGGTCGGTCGTCACGGTCTGACGACCGGCCAGGCCCGGCGAACCGGGCCTGTGGACGACGGCGATCTGCCCCTTTCGTCCCGGTAGCGTCGCGGCCCTGCGCTCGAGAGGCGGGCGCAGGACCGCTGACGTCAGGGGGCTGCGCTGTGTCTTCCCATGCCGTGTCGAGCGCCGGGAAGCTGGTCGTCGACACCGACCTGCTCCAGGCCGCCGGGGCGCGTCTCGCCGACCTCGCGCAGACGTTCTCCGCCGCGAACGTCACGGCGCGCGACCTGCGGGCGGACGTCGGGCACGACGGGCTCGCGGACGTGCTCGGCGAGTTCGCGATCGGGTGGGACGACATCCGGGTGGGCGTCGTCGCGGACGTCGGCGCGCTCGCCGAGGCGTGCACGCGGGTCGGGACGACGTTCGCCGAGCTCGACATGGTCTTCGCGGCCCAGCTGCGGGGTACCGCGTGAGCCGCCCGTTCACCTGGTACCCGCTGCACCACGCCGACCCGGTGCCCGGCGACCCCGCCGCGGTGCGCGCGGCCGGCCACGAGCACGAGCGCGTCGCGGCGCAGATCGCCACCGCCGCCGACGAGCTGCGGGCGATCGCGGGCGGCATCACCGTGACGTCCCAGGCCGTCGACGAGGTCGCGACACGGGCCGGCGCGCTCGCCGACACGATCGAGCGCGCGCACGCCCGGTACGCCGCCGCGGGACGCGCGCTCGTCGCGTACGCCGACGGGCTGGAGCGCGCGCAGGCGCTGTCGCTGCAGGCCCACGACCAGGCGACGGCCGCGATGGCGGCGTCGGGCACGGCGGCCGACGACCTCCGGTACTTCCGGGTGCGCGAGGAGGAGTCGCAGGACGAGCCGGAGGTCGCCGCGCTCATGGCGGCGCAGGTCGACCAGTCGCGGGCCGCGATGGCCCGCGCCGACCGGCAGCTCGACGACGCCCGCGACCTGCTCGCCCAGGCGCGTGCGGTCCGCGACGAGGCCGCGGAGACCGCCCGGGCGATCATCGCCGCCGCCGTGCGCGCCGACGACCTGCACGACACGTTCTGGCAGGACGTGCGCGGCGGCGTGGAGGAGTCCGGGCTCGCCGTGTGGAACGGGATGGACGAGTTCGCGACGGGGCTGAGCGTCGCGGCGCTCGCGCTGTGCTGGGTGCCGGGGGTGAACGCCGCGGTGGCCGCGGTGGCGACCGTTGCCGGGGCGGCCGTGCTGGCGCGGGACGTGATCCTGCTGGCGCAGGGGAACGGTTCGGTGAAGGACGTCGTCCTCGGTGCCGCCGGACTGGTCAGCTTCGGGGCCGGGCGGGTGCTCGGGCAGGGCCTGCGCACGGCGACGAACGTGAACCGGGCGGCGCAGGGCGCGCGTGCCGCGACCGCGACGACCGTGGGATCGGCGGCGCACAACGCCGCATCGTCGACCGGGCGTGCGGCGGCGACGGCGGCGCAGCGCGTGCGGCCGTCGGTCCGGCCGGCGGGCGGCGCGGGGTTGGGGTCGGCGCTGAATCCGCGGGCCATGGTGCGCGACCTGGCGTCGGACGTGCGCGACGGCGCCAGCGCGGTGGCGGCGGCGACGCGCGGCCCGGCGGCCGCGGGCGCCCACGCCACCGGTACGGGGGCGCTGCGGAACCCCGTCCTCGAGGGCGGCAACGCGATCAAGGCGGCATGGAAGCAGAACCGCTGGGCGGGCGCGCTGCGGGCGGTCGGCAACGAGGACGCCGCACGAGACGTGGCGTACCTGGCGCAGAACGGCGGCGGCTACAAGGTGCGGGTCGGGTTCACCGTGGCGCGGCACGTGGGCGACGTGGGCCTCACCGTCTCGGGCGGTATCGAGGCGGTGCGCCGATGAGCGGGCAGGGCCCGGCCTCCTCGGGGGCCGCGACGTCGACGACGCGTCCGCCGACCCCGACGGACGCCGGCCTCGGGCTCGTCGTCCCTGCCGACTGGTGGGTGCTGCGGCTCACCGACGCCGATGCCACGCGCCGCACCGTCGCCGCGATGGTCGAGGAGCGCCTCGGCCGGGACGACAACCTCGCCGCGCTGCGACGCGAGCTGCGGGTCAGCGTGTCGGCGTCCGCGCGGCGCGCGGCCGCGGCCGGCGGGTGGCTGATGGGTTTCATGCTGACGCGCGTCGCCGACGTGCCGGTGCCCGCGACGCTCACCGCCTTCCGCGCCCCCGGGTCGTTCGCGACGGACGCAGAGGTCGACGCCCTGCAGGCGTCGCTCACCGCGCACGCGTCGCGGTCCGGCGGGCACGTGGACGCCGCCGACGGGCCGTCCGGCCTGGTGCTGCGCTCCGTCCGCGAGCGCGTCGGCGACGTGCCCGGCGCCGGCGGGGTGCCCGTCCTCCTCTGCGACTACTGGTCCGACCCCGGCGACGACCGCGGCCTCGTGCGTCTCGCGTTCTCCACGCCGCTGCCCGACCTGCGCGACGGCTGGCTCGAGCTGTTCGACGCCGTCGCCGCGACTCTCCACCGGCTCGACGAGCCGACCTCTCCGCACGACGACGACCTTGACGACGACGCGTACGACGACCTGCACGACGACACCGAAGGAGCACCCGCATGACCGACACCTCCGCCCGTGACACCGCCGCCGGTAAGGCCGCCGCCCGTGACGCCGGCGCGGTCGGCACCACGTGGGCCGGGCCCGCGCGGCCCGGCGCCGCAGCCCCCGCCGCTGAGGCCACCGCCCGTGACGCCGGCACGCTCGGCACCACGTGGACCGGGCCGGCACGGCCCGGGGCCGCCGCGCCCGTCGCCGGTCGACCCGACGCGCCCGCACCCGGCGCGGCGCCCGTCGCCGCCGCCGAGCGGGGGCAGCGTCGCCGCCGGTGGTTCTCGATCGCGGCCGGCGTGGTGGGCGTGCTCCTATTCGGCTCGCGGGCGCTGACCGACGGCGACGCCGGCGGGGCGGTCGCGCTGATGATGGTCGCGCTCGTCGGTGCCGGCGTGGGCGTCTGGGTCCGCCGGATGGTCACCGCCACGGCACGGCGGCACGCCGCGGTGCGGGCGCAGCGGCCCGGCGCGGAGGTCCTCGAGGTGTGGGGCGCGGTCGGCCTGCGCGACGCACTGCGCGCCGAGGGGGTCGCGGACGCCCCGGTGCGCCGGACGCAGGGCACGGCGCTGACCCTCGCCCTCACGCGGGCGGGGCTGGAGCTGTGGTCGGGCCGCGACGACGCCCGGCTGCTGCACACGGTGCGTTGGGCCGACGTCGAGGGCGTCGTCGACGGCACCGGCACGATCGCCGGCGACGGCCCGAAGCCGGCCGCCGTCGTGCTGACGCACGCGGGCAACGAGCTGGTGCTGCTGCCGGCGCGGACGTCGACGGGCTCGATCCGCACCGCGTCGGGCGCGGAGGTGCGGCGGCTGGTCGGGCGGCTGGAGGGCATGCGCGTGGCCACGCCTGCGTGACGGAGGCCGCGCGCGCAGCGTCACGAGCAGAGCCGCCTTCGCGTGGTGCTCGCGCGGAGCCGATGCTCGCGGCTGATGCGCGGAGCCGCCGACGTGCCGGCGCGGGGCCGGGCCCCCGCCGGCACGCCGCCCGGGTGACGTATCTCGCGGGCGGCGTCCGCGTCCTACTCACCGAGCGGTCGCGACGGTGCGGCCCTGCCCCGAGGGGGAGCCATGGCAGGTCGTCACCGGTCCGCGGGGCTCGTGCCGGACGGCACGCCGCTCGACGGCCTCACGGAGATCCGCGTGCACGGCGTCGGCGGCACGGGCCCGGAGTCGCTGCTCGGCGACCTGGCGCCGACGCGCGTCGCCGGGGACCGCATCGCCGGCTTCTACCGGACGACCGACGCGGCCGGGCGGCACCGCGAGGCGTACTCGTGGGGCGGGATGACCTCGCACAGCCCGGTGCGGGCGCTGTGGATGTTCCTCGTGCCGGCGATGTTCTCGAACATGGCCGGCTGGACTGCGCGGCGGTGGATCACCGCCGGCGAGGACGAGGTCGCGCAGAAGCCGACCATGTGGCTGTTCCGGTGGTTCGCGCGGCTGTCGGCGCTGTCGCTGACGCTGGCCGCGACGGCGATGTCGGTACTGCTGTTCGTCGACGTCGTCGCCTACCAGTGCGGCGCGATCGCCGGGTGCGGTGGCGAGGGCTGGTGGACGGGGCTCACGCGCTGGGCGGGGCCGGACGAGCCCGGCCGGCGCGTGGTGCTCGGGACGGCCGTGTCGACGCTGCTCGCGGTCGGGATCTTCCTGCTGGCGGGGCGCACGCGGCGGGCGTACGAGAGCGTCGAGCCGCCGACGGCGAACGGCGCCCGTGCGGCGCGTGGGCTGTCGGCGGGCGGTACGTCGACGGGCACGGTGGGCGGTGCGTCGGCGACGGCGGCGGCCGGTGCGTCGGCGGACCCGGCGGGCAGCACGGCGACGGGCACCTCGGCGGGCGCGCCGGGCGACGCCGGAGCGCGACCGGACGTCCGCAGCACCGACCGGACGCCGTCCGGCACGTGCGCCGCGGCGCGCGAGGGCGGGCTCCGCGACCCGCACTTCTGGTCGGGCCGGGTGTGGCACCAGTTCCTCTCGCAGGTGCACCTCGCGGCGTGCCTGGCGGTCGTGACGCTGTACCTGGGCGGCGTCGTCGCGGAGCTCGGGGCGGGCACGGTCCCGGGCACGCTGGGCCGCGTCGCGGTGGCCGTCGCGGCGGCGTCGGTGCTCACCGTCCTCGGGCTGCTCGCGCGGGACCGTGCGGCGCTGCGCGCGTCGGCGGCCCTGCTCGCCGGGACGACGGCCGGTCTGGTCCTCGCCGCAGCGGCTGCCCTGGCGCTGCCCGCGGGACCCGGCCCCGCGGGCATGGCACCGGGCGCGCGGACGGCCGTGAACCTGGCGTGGGGCGTCGCGCTCGGGCTGCTCGTGCCGCTGGCCGGGCAGCAGGTCGGCGCGTGGGTCACGCGGCGGCGCAAGGAGCGCGCCGCGGCGCGGGCCGGCATCCCGGCGCGGCGGCTCGAGCTGTTCCCGTGGGCGGCGCCGTTCGTCCTGAGCGCGGTCTCGCTCATCCTGGCGAACGCCGTGCTGCTGTCGGTGATCGTGTGGGTGGCGCGGGCGCTCGCGCCGACGGAGTGGGGCTTCGCGCCGGACGACCCGACGGCGACGCCCACGGCGATCCACCTGCCCGCCGCGATCGGCACGATCGCGTCGGTGCTGTCGCTGGGCCTGGTCGCGGCCGGCGTGCTGTTCGCGCTGGTGATGGCGCTGCGCTACCTGCGCGTGCGGTCGGTCTGGACCACCGACGTCGAGAACGACCTGCGCGCCGCGTACCGCGCGCACCGCCGTCCGGTGACGGCGACGCTGGTGCGCCCCGACGACCGGTGGTGGCACTCCGCGCTCGACGGGCCGGCGTTCGAGGCGCAGGCCGTGCCGCGGCCAGGCCGCCCGAACGGGTGGGTGCGGAAGGTCGCGCGCATGCGGTACGCGGCGGCGCACTCACGCGACGTGGCGTGGCTGCTGGTCGGCGTGACGGTCGCGGGCGTGCTCGGCGCCGTCGCGTTCCTCGTCCACGTGTGGCTGCTGCGCCGCGGCACGCCGATCGTCCTGCCCGAGCTCGGCATCACCCTCGCGGTCCTGCTGCCGCCCGCGTACGTCGGCCTGCTGCTGCTCATGTGGCGACGCGAGCGGTGGCGCAAGACGCTCGCCTCGGTGTTCGACGTCGGGACGTTCTTCCCGCGGTCGTTCCACCCGTTCGCGCCGCCGTCGTACGCCGAGCGCGCCGTGCCCGAGCTGACGCGCCGCATCTGGCGGCTGCACGACAACGGCGGCCGGGTCGTGCTGACCGCGCACTCGCAGGGCAGCGTGCTCGCGGCGGCGGTCGTGGGCCGACGGTCGTCGCGGCCGGACGAGCCGACGATCGGGCTCGTCACCGTCGGCTCGCCGCTCGGCAAGCTGTACCGGTGGGCGTTCCCGGCGCTGTTCACGGACGGCTTCCTCGACGGGATCGCGCAGGGCCGGCCGGGGATCGGCCCGGTCGAGTGGACCAACGTCTACTACGCGACCGACTACGTCGGCGGGCCGATCTGCACCGCCGACTCCGTCGTCCCCGGCGGCGTCGACCACGAGCTCCTCGACCCGCCGACCGACCAGCACGTCGTCGACCAGCCGCTGCCGCCCGTGCTCAGCCACACCGGGTACTGGGTGGACCCGGCGTTCTGGGCGCGGGTGGACGCGACGTGCGAGGCGGTGCGGGTGGACGCCGCTGCGCGGAACGGGGTGCCGCACGGGGTGGTGCGGGACCGGAGGGTGATCGACCCGGGGGTGCCGTTGCGGTACTTGTGAGGGGGCGGGCGCCTGTGAGAACAACGACTGACAGGTCGGCTTGGCCTGCGTCGTTGGTCGCAGACACCCTCGCGGGAGTTCGCAGGTGGTCGTCCCGGCGCGGGACACTGGTCGCGATGTCTGCGTCCTCGACCCCTCGTGCCGATCGCGGCCGGTCGTACCGGCGGACCGCGGTCGTCGTCGTCGCGGGCGCCCTGCTCGCGACGGCGGTCGCCGGAGCCGTCTCAGGCGGGCCGGTCCTGCGAGTCACGCTGATCCTCGCGACGGTCGTCGCGGTCGGTTCCGCCGTCGCGGTCGCGACGTCGCTGCGGACCACCCGGCACCGGCACGTCGCCGTCCAGACGCTGCGGCGCAAGGCCGACGTCATCGAGGTGCTGGGAGCCGTCGGGCTCCGCGAGGCGCTCGCGGGCGAGAAGGCGCTGCGCGCACCTGTGTACTCGCGTCGGCGGACGCCGCTCTCGCTGGCGGTGAGCTCCGAAGGCGTGGAGCTGTGGGCAGGCGGCGGCGCTCCGTCGCTCGTCCTGTCGCTGCGGTGGTCGGCTGTGGAGGCGTTCGAGCTCGTCTCCGGACGGTCGACCACGGCCCTCGTCGTCGTGACCGCTCGTGGCAACCGCCTGGTGCTCGAGCCGGCGCGACGCGCGGACGGGTCGCCGCTGAGGGCGCGGGAGAACGACGTGCGCGATCTCGTCGGGACGCTCGAGGCCGCGCGCGCCACGGGCGCCGCTGCGGAGACCGCACGGGCAGAGGCAGGTCTTCGGCGCCGACGCCGCTAGCCCGTCCCCGACTGCGACGGCGAATGCGACGCAGGCCGGGTGACGCAGGACCGACGTGGCGTGCGGCCCGAGGACCCTCTACTCGCAGCCGATGCCGTCGTCGTCACGGTCGAGGTGCGGCCCGTACCCGGGCTCGCCGCGGCGCACCGGGGCGGCGCCGGCCGCACGGGCTGCCGTGCAGTTCTCGTACGCCCCCGTCGACGAGCCGCCGCTCGCCGGGGGCGCGACGGCCACCTGTGGAGCGGGTCGCTGCTCGGCCTGCGTGACGGCGGACTCGCGCGCCGCGACGGCTGCGACCGCGGCGTCGAGGGCCGCCTGCTGCGCGGCCAGCGTCGCCTCCCGCGTGGTCAGGTCCTGCGCCTGGCTCGCCACCGCGGCGGCCTCGCCGGTCAGGCGGGCGACCTCAGCCTCGGCGGCCGCCAGCTCCGCGTCGAGGCCCGTGCGTGCCGACTCGAGACCCGCCAGCTCGTCGCGGAGGCCGACGTTGTCGTCCTCGATCCGGTCGATCTCCGCCTGCAGCTCGTCGGCCGTGGTCGTCGCCTCCTGCAGCGCGACGCTGCTGCTCCCGGCGCCGCCCCCGACCCCGACCAGTACGCCGACCAGCAGACCGACGAGCGCTGCGGCGGGTACGGGCCACCGACGACGTGGCGCCGGGGCGTCGGTCCACAGCTGCCAACCCGGCGGCGGCTCGGGCCAGCCCGGGTCGGGACGCCATCCCTCGGGCGGCGTCCATCCCGCCGGGGCGGGCGCCCATCCCGGCGGTGGGTTGAAGGTCTGATCCATGGTTGCCGTCCTCGTCGTCGAGAGGCTGGGGCTCCACTGTGGTCCGGACGCGCGTCCAGCGACAGGGGCGCCGCGGGTGAGGACGCGGGTGAGATCGACGGCGCGACGCACGGGTCGGCGCCGGGCGCGGCCGACGCCCTCCGCGGGTCGGGCCGTGGGCGGCGACGGACGTCGTGGAGGCATACCCACGGCCGCACCGAAGAGCTACCTTGTAGCACATGGCGACCATCGGCATCCGTGACCTGAAGCAGAACGCCTCGGCCGCCGTCGCCCGAGCGGCAGCGGGCGAGACGCTGACCGTGACGGACCGCGGGCGCCCCGCCGCCCAGCTGGCGCCGCTTCCGTCGTCCCCGCTCGCGGGCCTGCTGGCGTCCGGGGCGGCCCGCCCTGCCGGCGCCGACCTGGCCGACCTGCCGGAGCCCCGTCCCGCCACGGAAGGGCGTCCGAGCATCTCCGCGGCGCTCGCCGAGCTCCGCGACGACGAGCGCTGAGCCGTGGCGCACTACCTCGACACCTCCGCGCTCGTGAAGCTCGTCGTGGAGGCGCCGGAGACGACCGCGCTGCGGACGTGGTGGCGGGAGCACGGCACGACGCCGGTGGCGTGCGACCTCGTGCGCACCGAGCTCATGCGTGCCGTCCGCCGGGCGACGCCGGACGCAGCCGTGCAGGCGCACGCGGTGCTCGACGCCCTCGTGCTGATGCAGCTGACGACGCGGGTGTGCGATGCCGCCGGGCGGCTCGAGCCGACGACGCTGCGGTCGCTCGACGCGATCCACCTCGCGGCGGCGCTCGACCTGGGCGACGACCTCGAGGGGATGGTGACGTACGACGACCGCCTCGCAGAGGCGGCGGCCGCGTACGGGATCACGGTGATCGCGCCAGCGTGAGGCGACGGTGCGGTGCGCACGGGCCATCGTCGACGCCGAACGGCCTGGTGCGGGACCGCGGCCGCGGCCCTGGCCGTCGTGACCGCACGTGGCAACCGCCTGGTGCTGGAGCCGGTGCGCCGCGCTGGCGGGTCGCTGCTGCGGGCGCCTCAGCGCCGGGAACCGGTGTGCGGTCGCGCAGGGAGCGCGGGCGCCGTCAGACGACGTGCCGCATCGTGACAAGGTAGCCGGCGACCGCGACTGCCAGGGCGATGCCGACGGCGATGGGGACGGCCGCCGCTGGCCGGACGCGGAAACCGAGCGCCGGCAGGCCTGCGACCGGTGCACCGAGCGCCGCGCCGGCCACGGCCCAGCCGGACCAGGCGGCAGCCGGCGAGGGCTGCGTGGCGCCGAACGGGCCACCGGCCACGAGTCCCACGAAGCCGGCGACGCCTGCCACCAGGAGGGCGAGGACGCACGCGGCGGCCAGGGACCCGTAGCGGGGTGGAGTCGGACCGGCGGACCGGTCCGCGCGGTGTGGAGCCGGCTCGCCGAGTACGTCGGGGCGTGTCATGCGTCTTCCGGCGGTGTGCCGGGCAGGCCGCTCCACTCCCACGGCGTGATGCCGGACCAGCAGACGACGCTGACGACGCTGCCGTCCGCGGCGCGACCGAGGTAGACGGGATAGCCGCCGTCGCCCCAGCCGATGCTGAACAGGATGCCGTCCATCGGGCCGTCGGGCGTGGTCCGGCGCTCCACGCAAACGTTGGACGACTCGTCACCCTCGGGGAAGAACGCCTCGACGTAGTCCCAGCCGTCGACCTCGACGCCTTCGGGCAGCGCGCCGGTCGCGAGGAACCCGCCGTCGCCGCCGTCCGTGCCGAAGACGAGGTCCGGCGACTCCTCCCACGTCACGGGGTCCGCCGCCGCGACCCGCACCTCGACGAACGCGACCCGCCGGCCGGACTCCTCACTGTCGAGCACGGAGAGGCTGACCGGCGCCGTGACCGTGCCCGCCGCGACGGCCACGTCCGGCTCGATCGTCAGGCCGTAGGCCGCCTCGTACCCGTTGCCGGCGTCGATGGTGCCGTCGACGAGCACGAGGTAGCCGCCGGCCTCGACGGTGAGAGGGCCGTCGACGGGGATGGTGCCGTAACGGTCGAGAGCGACGACCGCATCGGCGGCCGTGAGCGTCCGCGGCCGGAGGTTCGTGCGGGCGGGGTCGGCGGGACGTCGACCGCAGGGCGTGAACGTGGGGCGCGGGGCTGACGTGTCGCGGTACTGGTCCGCGACGGGCGCGCCGGCGTCGACGGGCTCCGGGACCGTCTGTGGTTCGAGGTCGGAGTAGTCCACGGTGGCCGTGATGGCGTAGGTGGCGCCGTCCCCGCCGGGGGTTCCGGCGCAGCCGGAGGTGAGGGCGACGGCCGCGAGCGCCGCCGGGAGAAGGAGACGGCGGGTCACGAAGCCATCGCAGCGGCTCGGTGTGCGCACGGTCAACGGGCTCGGCGAGAGGTCACCCGGGTGCCGCGGGTCAGGCCTCGCGGCGACGCGGTGCTACGACCTCGACCAGGTGGTCGAACGGACGAAAGTCGTCGAGGTTTGCGGTCATCACCGCGGCGCCGTGCCGGTGCGCCTGCGCGGCGATCAGCGCGTCCTTGCTGCGGACCTTCGCCCCGGTCGCACGTGCTGTCGCGGCGACGAGCCCGTAGGAACGTGTGCTCTCGACGTCGAGCGGGAGCCAGTCGAAGTAGCGGTCGAGGTCGTTCAACCGACGCGTGCGGGCGGCGGTGTCAGCGGCGGTGCGTGCGGCTCGGACGCCGAACTCCAGCTCGGCGCGCGACAGGATGCTCGCCGCGTACAGCTCGTCGGGGTCCAGCGCGTACAGGTCGAGGTCGATGAGGACGTTCGTGTCGAGGACGATCACGCCGGACGGCTCCACGGGTCACGGAGCTCGTCGTCGTCGACGCCGGTGAGGTCCTCGCGCCAGCGCTCGGCCTGGCCGCGGTCCATGGGGGCTATGGGGGCGAGGTCGGCGCCCCGGACCCAGGCACGGCGGGACGGCTCGTCCGGGACGAGGCGCACACCCGTCGGGTGGCCGTGCACCGTCACCTCGGCGGCCTCGCCGGACTCGAGGACGCGGCGGACGACGGCCTGGGGGTTCTGCTTGAGCTCGCGCGTGCCGACGGTGGACATGGGTCGAGGGTACGGGTGGTGTAGACGTCCGTCTACACCACCCGGTCCTCCGGGCTCGGCCCGGCCTCGCTCGCGCGGCTCAATCACGGATCGCGAGCGACCACTACGGTTCTTACGTCAGCGGATCGACGGACTTCTCGGCAGTGCAGGAGACATGTCCCCCCGCACGTTCATTCGTGCTGCCTGGGGGACGTCCACGTGCAAGCGCTGCGCCGCAGTGCCGTCGAGCTCGTCGCAGAGACCGACGCCGGTCCGTCGATCATCGAGGAGCACCTCGCGCGCTTCCTGCACCACGAGGGCGTGGGAGCCGTGGGCGAGGGTGAGCGGCGCTCCTGGCGTTCCTCGCTGCCCGTCCTCGCCAACGATTTGCGGGAGGCCGGCCTCGACGGCGTGCACGTCCTTCTCGAGGCGCGCCTGCCGCTCACGAGCAAGCGGGCGGACGTCGTCCTTGCAGGCGTTCATCCGCGCACCGGCCGCCCTTCGTACGTCGTGCTCGAGCTCAAGCAGTGGTCGGGCGCACGACGCTGGCCGGAGAGCGCCACTCTCGTGGACGTCCCAGGCGCGCCCTACCGGCCGGTGCTCCACCCCGCGCTGCAGGTCGACGCGTACGTCGACTACCTGCGGGACTTCGTCCGTGTCCTGGCCGAGGACGCCGAGTCGGTACGGGGCGCCGCGTATCTGCACAACGCATCTGAAGTGGGTGTGATGGATCTCCGGCACGCCGACTCAGGCGCCCGGTCTCCGGTCTTCACAGGCGACCGCCGAGGCGCGTTCCACGACTGGCTCCGCTCCCGTCTGTCGAGCGCCTCGGGAGCGGAGGCGGCGGACGACCTCCTGTCCTCGCAGGTCGCCCCCTCGAGGCAGCTCCTGTCCGTCGCGGCCCAGGAGGTGCGGGAGCGAGAGCACTTCGTGCTCCTCGACGAGCAGCGCGTCGCCTACGAGCTGGTCCTCGCGGCGGTGCGACGAGCACGGGAGGCCGACCACAAGACGGCGGTCGTGATCGCCGGAGGTCCCGGGAGTGGCAAGAGCGTCATCGCGCTGTCCCTCCTCGGTGAGCTCGCCCGCCAGGGCCGCACCGTCATGCACGCGACCGGGTCGCGGTCCTTCACGCAGACGCTCCGCCAGGTCGCAGGCAAGGGCTCGCCCCGCACGCGCAACCTCTTCGCGTACTTCAACAGCTTCATGGGTGCGGAGAAGAACGGCCTCGACGTCCTCGTGCTCGACGAGGCCCATCGTCTGCGTGTCACCTCGGTCAACCGGTACACGCGCAAGGAGATCCGCGCGGCGGCTCGCCCCCAGATCGAGGAGCTCTTCGACGCCGCTCGGGTCCCGGTCTTCCTGCTCGACCAGTTCCAGGTGGTGCGTCCCGGCGAGATGGGTTCCGTCCCGGAGATCGAGGAGCACGCCGCTGCGCGCGGGCTCGAGGTGCGCCACGTCGACCTGAACGCCCAGTTCCGCGCCGGCGGCAGCGACGCCTACCTGGACTGGGTTCTCCGACTGCTCGGGCTTCGTGGTGACGGCCCCGTCCCCTGGCACGATGAGGACCGCTTCAGCGTGGACGTCGTCGACTCGCCCGAGGAGCTGGAGGAGCACCTGCAGGCGCAGATCGACAAGGGGTTCAACGCGCGCATGACCGCGGGCTACTGCTGGCCGTGGAGCGACCCGCGGCCGGACGGCACGCTCGTGGAGGACGTCATCGTCGATGCATGGCGCCGACCCTGGAACCTGAGGGGCGACCGCTCCGTGGGCGGCGCGCCGCCCTCCGCCCTGTGGGCCACGGGCGAAGGCGGGTTCGGACAGGTCGGGTGCGTCTACACGGCGCAGGGCTTCGAGTACTCCTGGAACGGCGTCATCCTCGGGCCAGACCTGGTGTGGCGGGGCGACAGGTGGGTCTCACGGCGCGAGCACAACCGGGACCCGGACTTCCGCTCGCGGAAGACGGTGGACGACGCGACGTTCGACCGGCTCGTGCGGCACGTCTACAAAGTGCTGCTGACGCGCGGGATGGTGGGGACGGTCCTCTACTCCGTCGATGACGAGACGAGGGAGTACCTGAGGTCCCTGGTGAACGCCTGACCATCGCAAGTGGGTGACGACGGTCGAGAGGAGCACCCGGGCTGCCGATCCCGTCTCGGGAGGTTCGCCGATGCCCTACGACATCTCGCAGTACCTGGACCTGACGCTCGCCGACGCCCGAGCGCAGTGGCGATCGATCCTCGCGCGCGCGGTGGTCGGCCCAGGTCAGAACCAGGTCGACTACGTGCCCCTGGAGACACTTCTGTGCGCCGCCGCGATGGTGGAGCTCGGGAGCGTCAGCTACGGGAGCGGCTTGGCGGCGAAGCACCAGACGCCGATCCCCCAGCTCGCGGACGTCTTCCGACGTCGTCCCACCAGCATCACGTCCAAGATGGCGAACCTGGACGGCGGTCGTAGCCGCGGTGGCAAGAGCGACCAACGCCTGTGGGAGGTGCTGCGCGACGACCACGGTCGGCTCTTCGACCTGTATCGGCTCATCCTCGCGGCCGCTCGACAGGCCGGTGTGGACCCCGACGTGCTTCCCGACTTCCTTGGCCTCGAGCACTCCGACGAGTTCGAGCTGCTCGGCCAGGACGAGATCGGCGAGACAGCCGTCGAGGCGGCGCTGCGGCGGGCCCTCGACGAGCAGGCCGACGACGGCTCGGAGCGCCCCTCGGAGCGCCAGGTCGTCGCTCGGGTACGCATCGACCAGCACCGGTTCGCGAAGGCGGTGCTCGTCAACTGCGGATGGGAGTGCGTCTTCTGCGGATTCGGGTTGATGGGGAGGTCGACGCCGACCCTCCTGCGGGCGAGTCACATCAAGCCGTGGCGATCCAGCAACGACCGGGAGCGCCGCGATCCCGGGAACGGGGTGGCCGCGTGCCCGACGCACGACGCCGCGTTCGACGCCGGAGATCTCACCCTGGGCGATGACCTCGAGATCGTCCCGTCGACGCGGATCACCTCCTCCACCAACACAGCAGTGCGACTCATGTTCGACGCTCCCCTGCTGCGCGAGCGCATCGGCGCGCTGCCCGGTGGGTACACTCCGCGGCCCGCCTACCTCGACTGGCACCGGGAGCGCATCTTCCGCGCGTGACCGGTCGCCCCGGGATCCCTCGAACGGAGCTAGCTTCTCGGCCCGGTTACGCAGAAGCTCGGGTGCATGCCCGACCGTCACGCGCGCTTCGTGCGCAGCGCGCTGACGGGCTCGGAGGCCGACGAGGTGGCCGTCGTGGACGAGCTGGCGGTAAGGCTCCGGGAACACCTGGATGAGCGGCGGGGCGAGATCGACCGCGTGCATGTCCACCGGGCGTCCAGCTCGGCCGTCCAGGCTGTAGTCAGCGAGCTCCTGCGGGAGATCGGCTTCGACGAAGAGGTCATGCTCACGCCGCAGGACGGATTCGTCACGCGCGCCCGGCCCGACTTCGTCTACGCGCTCGCGGACGGCCGAGGGATCATCGCCGAGGTGGAGCGCGGCGGCACGACGACGAACAACCACGACCTCAAGGACTTCTGGAAGGTCCACATCGCGCAGGACGCGCAGCACCTGTTCCTCATCGTCCCGGCCGCGAACTGGAACGAGGCAGGCCGGGCGCGGGAGAGGCCGTTCGCTCGGGTCGCACACCGGCTCGCCGCGTTCTTCGGCGACCCGCGCCGAGAGGTCGACGTGCTGAGCGCGCACGTGTTCGGCTACGGGAGCGACGAGCCGACGGCGAGCTGACCGAGACCACGCCGACATCGAGGACGCGGCACCATGGCTCTGGTGAGGCGACGATGACCGCCGGCGGACGTCCCGGCTTCGATCCGGGGCCGCACCCGGATTCGTCCTCGGCTGGCGTCTCCGCCCGCATGAGCAGGCTACGCCGGCGTGACAACGCGCCGGAGCTCGCGGTGAGATCCCTGCTCCACGCCCGCGGCCGCCGCTACCGGGTCGTGTGGCCGATCCCGGGGCAGCGTCGCCGGACCATCGAGGTCGCCTTCACACGCAGGCGCCTCGCCGTGTTCATCGACGGGTGCTTCTGGCGCGGGTGCCCGCAGCACGGCACGTCCCCCAAGGCCAGTGCCGAGTGGTGGCGTCGAAAGATCGAGACCAATCAGGCGCGGGATGCGGGACAGGAACGCTCGGCTCAGCGAAGGGGGTGGACGGTGATGCGCTTCTAGAGCACGAGGACGCGGCCTCCGTCTGCTCCGCGCGCGGGCTGCGGGTGCCGCTCCGATGCTCGCCGGTCCGCCCGGCTACCGCACGGCGCTCGACCTAGGCAGCGACGGCGTCGCGTGCGCGTCAGTCGGCGGCACGGTGGGCCCTGGAAGGGTGACGGGCCGACGTACCGTCGTTGTCGGGACCTCGACGCTCGGAGGGCGGGCGCCTCAACCCCCGACGCCCGCGGCGACACCCTCGAGCGTGCGCAGGACGATCTGGATGATCAGCCATCCCCCCGCGAGCGTCACGAGGAACGGCAGGAGGGCGGAGCCACGCCGTCGTGATCGCGGCGCGGACGAGCGAGGCGCGCTCTGTCGCCGGCGCCGAGCGTTCCTCGGCGCGGAGACCTTCGCCACGACCAGCTCCTCGTGCAGGTGCCGGGCCACGTCCGCGACGTCGAATACCGAGAGCCGCTGCGGCAGGGTCAGGAGGTGCTCCGGCAGCTGCCACCGGCCGAGCACATCGACGCCCTGCACCGGGGTCGGCGCCTGGTCCTGCGCCGCGAGGCAGAGCACGGCGCGGACCGCGGTGCGGTGCTCCGGCCCGAGGATCGCCGCGACATCGGCAGCGGCGCGGGCAGCGCCGTCGGCCGAGGACGCGCGGCTGTACCCGTTCTGGCGTAATGCCCCGTCGGTCACCGCGACGTGGCCCGACCAGTTCTTCGCGTCGATGACGACGATCCCACCCGGACCGATCGCGATGTGGTCGATGTTCGCCTGCTTGCGACCGGGCCACCGCACGTCGTGCAGCGTCGTCCAGCCGTACCGCTCGAGGTAGGCGAGGCTCGCGGCGACCAGCCGCTCACCCTCCGCGCCTACCGACCAGTTGCGCTGCTGCTGCTGCGCACGCCGGAGGACCTCGGCGTCGACGGCACCACCGCGCGCCACCTCCTCGCGCAGACGCGCGACCTTCCGGGCGCGCCGGCTGGCCTGCTCCTCGGCCCCGTAGCCGGCGGCGGTCATCGGTGCTCCATGACGACTGTCTTCGGCACGATCGCGGGGTTTCCGAAGCTCGCCCGGCGCACGTTGGTATCCACAGGGTGGGCGGCGCTGGCCAACCCGAAGCACAGAACCGGTACTTTCCGGGCATGCAGGGGAGACGACGCGGTGTAGCAGGTACGACGGCAGTGGCGTTGGCAGCTCTCCTGGTCGCAAGTTGCTCGGACGACACGCCCTCGACGCCCACGACGACGAGTGCTCCTTCGACGACGACGCCGTCGCCGAGTCCGACTCCGACAGCGACGCCCACGGCGGACCTGAACGTCCCACCGGCTCGACCGGAGGCGATGACGACGCCCGGCGACGAGGGCGCGGCAGCAGCGGCGTCCTACTTCATCTCCCTCTACCCGTACATCTATGCGACCGGTGACTTCTCCGAGTGGGACGCCTTGTCCGCTCCCGAGTGCGAGTTCTGCTCGGAATCGCGTGCCGACGTGGAGCGCATGCTGAACGCAGGCAATCGAACGACGGGAGCGCCCATCGAGATCCTGAGCTCCTCGGGTATCAAGCTCAGCGACGAGTGGTATTCCGCGAAGCTCCGCGTGCGACAGGCGGAGGGATCCGAGGTCGATTCTTCTGGTGCGGTGGTTTCGAGTAACCCGGTCGGTGTCTTCGACTTCGACTTCGCGATGTCCTGGGTGGACGGGTGGCGCATCGACTCGGTGGGCATCGTCCCCGTGGAGGAGGGATGAGCCACGCGGCCGTGGCGTTAGTCGTCCTCACCACCATGGCGCTCGTCACCGGGAGTGGTCCGGCCAAACCTGGTCAGGGCTTCGGTGGGAGCGCGGGCGATGACGGGCACTTCGAGATGACTGCGTGGCGCGCCCAGATGCTCGCCGATAGCAACGCAGCGGTCGCCCCGGAAGAACAGCTGGTCGACTATCGCCGCGCCGTCGCGTGCCGGGAGGCAGCGGCTGCATGGGTGATGGCGAACGACGACGGCTCTTGTGGCGCAGGCGCGGACACGGCGGGCATGGCGGACTGCGGGGAGGACAGCGTCCTCCTGCCGATGTGGGTGCGAGAGCGCGAGACGCCGGCGTCGCCGTGGGGCCAGTGGCGACAGATCGACAACGGCGGGTGCGGCGTCGACGCACTGCCTGTCCTGACTGCCGAGGACTTCCGGCGGCTGCCTATCCCGGCACCGGCGCTGAACGTGCAGCCCGCGGCCGACTGGGTGCTGGTCAACAAGGAGACGATCGTCTACACCGACCCGTCCCCGGTGACGCTGACGACGGACCTGCTCGGCTACCAGGTGACGGTCGAGGCGACGCCGATCCGGTTCACGTACGACTTCGGCGACGGCGGCCGTCCGCTGGTCACCACCGACCCCGGCGCGCCGTACCCGGCGTTCGAGACGTTCCACGTCTACCGATCCCTCGGCACCCGCACCATCACGCTGACCACGGAGTGGTCCGGGCGCTATCAGGTCGCCGGCTCACCGGTCTGGCGGGACGTCGACGGCACCGCCCAGACCACCGCCACCAGCACCCCGTTCGAGGTCGTCGAGCGCAGCAGCAAGCTCGTCGCCGAGCTCTGCACCGCCGTGCCCACCCCCGCCGACTGCCGCTGAGCCGTCCCCCCGCGCTCGCGTGAAGGGTTGTGGTCACTACGTGTCCGCAACGCTTCGCGCGAAGCCGGCGCCGCACCTGCACCTACCCGGGCCTCACACCTCTCCCAACGCCCGCCGCCCCGCCCGCGCTGCGAACCGGTCCAGCGCGCTCAGCACCTGCGTCGACTGCCACAGCACCGACCGCCGCCGGCCCCCCACCTCGCCCAACGCGCCCGCCGCAACCAGACGCTCGATCGCCCGCATCGCGTTCGTGTGCGAGATCCCGAGCTCCCGCTGCACCAGCGCCGTGTGGACGACCGGCTGGCGCAGCACGAGGTCGAGCAGCGGCCACGCCGAGGAGTCCGCACGCGCCTTGAGGTCCGACGTCCACTCCGCACGGATCGCACGCAGGTCAGCGAGCAGCACGCGCCCGTTGACGACGGCGTCGTGCGTCGCCGCAGCGAGTGCGTCGACGATCGGCGCCGGGTCGCCGGCCCGGTAGGCGGTGAGGGCGTCGAAGTACGCGCCGGTGTCGACCAGCAGGCCGGCGGACACGGGCACCGTCAGCGAGCGCGTGAGCCGGCGGCGGCGCAGGAGCGCGTGGATCAGGGCGCGGCCGGTGCGGCCGTTGCCGTCGGGGAACGGGTGGATGGTCTCGAACTGCGCGTGCGCGAGGCCCGCGTGAATCAACGGCGGCACGTCGTCGCGGCGCGTGAAGGCGACGAGGTCGTCGATGGCTGCCGGGACGCGGTCCGGGTGCGGCGCCACGAAGGTGGCCCGGTGCGGCGAGTAGCCGCCTCCCCCGATCCACACCTGCTCCTGCCGCCACCGGCCGGCCAGCCCGGGCTCGGTGTCCTGCAGGAGCGCCCGGTGCATGGCGAGGAGCGCGTCGGCGTCGATCGACTCGGACAGCGCGAGCGCCGCCTGCATGGCGTGGACGTTCCCGACGATCTGCGTCGCATTCCGGCGCGACTCCTCGCCGAGCTCCGCGAGCGCGATCTGCTTCGCGCCGGACGTCAGGTTCTCGATCTGGGAGCTCGATGCCGACTCCGAGCGCAGCAGGATCGCGGCGAAGGGAGCGACGTCGCCGGCGGCCTCGGCGTCGAAGTCGCGGATGACGGCCGACGCGTCCTCCGCAGCCGTGGCCGTCTGGCGCGGCAGGCGCACGTCGATGTCCGCGATCGTCGGCGTGACCGCGGCGCGGTAGGGACGCGCGAGCTCCTCGCGAGCCGACCGCGACAGCAGCTCGGGGGGCAGGGTCGACCGCCACGGGCGTTCCTCCCACGCCAGGGCAGGCCACGCTGGCTGCGCCTCCGCCCCAGTCCCGGGGCCGATAGGGATCGACATACCGTCACACTATCCATCCCTCACGCCATAGGGATGGATAAGTCGTCATGTCGCACGCCGCTACGCAGCAGCGCGGGCGCGAGGCGCCACTGCGACAAGGTGCGGTCGTCACCGCCGCCAGGTCGCCCAGTACGGGTCGGCGACCAGCTCCGCCCACGCGGCGTCCAGCTCCGCCCAGCTCATCGGGTCCCCGTGCAGATCGATGCCGGCGGGGTCGACGGTGATGGCCTTCCACTCGCGCTCGTACCGGCGCGTGGCCACGTGGTGCCCGATGAGCCACGGTTCGCGCTGCGGGCGCGCGGCCAGCGTCAGCACCCACAGCCACAGGACGTACCCGACGTCGGCGTGCTCGTCGTCGTGCTGGCTGAACTCGATCGTGAGCGACGGCTCGTGTGTGCCGATCCCGGACAGGCGCACCGGCGAGCCGACGTAGGGCCTGGGCTCGTAATGCAGCATGCGCGTCCAGTCCTCGAGGTAGTGCGCGACGACGGGGTGCAGGGCGTCGAGGTCCTCGCGATCCGGCGGGACGTCACGCGCGACGGCCGCCAGCGCCCGGAGCGCGGCGGGCTCGACGTCGCGGCGCAGCGGCACGCGGAAGGACCAGGCCGGGTAGTCGCTCACCCGCGGCACTGTAGGTGCGCGGTCGCCGGGCCGCGGCGCGTCCTCCACAGGCGCGCACCCCCACCCGCCACCGCACGGGTGAACCCCCGCCACCGCCACCGCACCCTCGCTAGCATCCGCCCCACCCCCCCAGCGGAAGGCACGGCCCGTCATGCCCGCGAGAACGCCCGCCCGCCGCCGCGCCTGGACCATCGCGATCGCCACCGTCGTCGCTCTCGCCGCAGCCGCCGCCCTCCTCCTCCCCCGCCTCGCCGGCCCCCCGGCCACCCCCGTCGCGGACCGCCTCACCCCTCCCCCCACCTGGACCCTCGTCACCGACGTCGTCACCGCCCCCTCCCTGATCTGCCTCGGCGGCCAGCCGTGCCCCTCGGTCCAGCGCGCCTGGCGCACGCCCGACCAACCCACCGCCGACGACCTCCAGACCCTCACCGAAGCCGCCGGCTGGGACGCCACCCTCGACGGCCCCTGCACCCCCGAGCACCCCACCGCCCGCACCGTCTGCCGCGCCACCGCCACCGTCGACGGCTTCTCCGTCGAGCTCCGCGTCGTCACCTCCACCACCACCGACGGCGCCTCGGTCCAGCTCGACGTTCGGCCGAACTAGCGACGTATCGGCGGCGTCCGGATGAACGCCGCCAAACCCGACACTTCGGCGCAGACCGGACCCATACCTTGAGGCGCCCCACCCCCACCGGAAGGCCCTCACCCCATGTCTCGTCTGCGGCGCGCCTGCGCCCTGCTCGCCGGAGCCGCCGTCGCGGTCGGCGCCCTCACCCTCCCCGTCCCCGCCGCGACCGCGGCGGAGGTCGACCGCGCCTGCACCGACGTCGAGGCTGTGTGGGCCCGCGGCTCGGGCCAGGGCCTGGACGGGCGCGAGTTCACGAAGTTCCGCGACGAGCTCACGGACCGCATCGCCGCGCCGACGACGTTCGACGTCTACGAGCTCGGCACCGAGGCGCAGGACGGCCACCGGTACCCGGCGGTCGCCGTCGGCACGGGCGGGTGGGACCAGATCAGCAACACGATCGGCGCGAGCGCCGGCTCGGGCCTGGCGTTCGAGTACGGCAACAGCGTGTGGGAGGGCGCCCACGAGCTCGTCGCCTACCTCGGCGACCGCATGGTGCGGTGCAGCGAGACCGTCTTCGTGCTCGGCGGGTACTCGCAGGGCGCGCAGGTGATCGGTCAGACGTACCAGTACCTGACCGACCCGTTCCGCGAGCGGATCGTCTTCAACGCGCTGTTCGGCGACCCGAAGCTGTACCTGCCCGAGGGTGAGGGCATCTGGCCGGCGGCGTGCCGCGGCACCGGCTCGAACTCCGAGTGGCGTCGTGACGTCCCGGACTGCCGCACCGACAACGGTTCCCTCGGCGCGCGCAAGCCGTACCTGCCCGCTGGCTGGACCAGCTCGTCCGGCCTGTGGTGCGAGGACGACGACTTCGTCTGCGGCTCGGCGAAGGCCCCGTGGACGACCTCGGGCCACATGGTCTACGGCGACGACGGCGGCGCCATCGAGGACGCCGCGCGCGAGATCGCGGAGCGCCTCAAGACGCGCCTGCCCGACCGCGCGCCCACGTTCGACGCCGGCATCCACCTGATCGGCGCGGGCACGACCGGCCTGGACGTCATGTTCGTGCTCGACTCCACCGGCTCGATGAGCGGCCAGATCGACGCCGCCAAGCGCTTCGCCGCGTCCATGGCCGGCACCATCGCGGCCGCCCGCGGGCGCATCGCGCTCGTCGAGTACCGCGACGCCGGCGACGAGTTCGTCGCCGTCACCCGCATCGGCCTGACCAGCGACGTCGCCGCGTTCCAGGCGGCGCTCGACCCGATCGTCGCCGACGGCGGCGGCGACAGTCCCGAGGCGCTGCTCGCCGCGCTCATGGAGGGCTTCAACACCCTCGAGTGGCGCAACGGCGCCACCAAGGCGGCGATCATCCTGACCGACGAGACGTACCACGACCCCGACATCGCGACCGGGTGGACGACGGCCGACGTCGTGCGCCGCTCGCTCGAGATCGACCCCGTGAACCTGTACCCCGTCGTGCCGGAGTGGGCCGCCGCGTCGTACGAGGCGCTCGCGTCGCAGACGGCCGGCAAGGTCGTCGTCGACGGCGGCGACACCGAGGCCGCGCTGACCAGCACGCTCACCGAGCTGAAGAACCGGCCCGTCGTCCTGCTGCCCGTCCTGCGGTACGCCGCGCCGCTCGGCGAGGCCATCACGTTCGACGCCTCCGCGTCGTACGTCATCGGCTCGGAGATCACCGAGTACGCGTGGGACGTCGACGGCGACGGCACGTTCGACCGCACCACCACCGAGCCGGTCCTCACGCACACCTACCCGGGCGAGTTCGACGGGCTCATGCAGGTGCGCGCCACGGCCGCCAACGGCACGGTCGGCTCGATGTCGGCGCCGGTGCTCGTCTCCGCGACGGCGCCGGACGACGGCCGGCCCGCCGCACCCGCGACCGTCGAGGTCTCCGCGACCGACCCGGTCGACGGCGTCTCCGACGTCACGGTCACGTGGACGCCCGGCGACGACCGCGCGGACCGCTGGGGCATCGCCGTCAACGGCATCGGCGTCGCCTACCGCCCGGCCGGCGACCGGTCGATCGTGCTGACGGGCGTCGAGCGCGCCGAGGACGTCGAGGTCACCGTGCACGGGCTCGACGCGGCCGGGCAGCTCGGCCAGGGCCGGTCGGCGTACGTGCCGGCGGCCGTCGAGCCGGACCCGACGCCGACGCCCACGCCGACCCCCACCCCGGAGCCGACCGACCCGGGCACCCCGGCCCCCACGCCGGACCCGACGGCCCCCGCGCCGACCGACCCCGCGCCGACGACGCCCGCCCCGCCCGCCCCCGGCACGCCGTCGACGCCGGCCACGCCCGCCTCCCCGGCGCCCACGCTGACGCTCTCCGCCACGCGCGTGCGCGCCGGCGGCGAGCTCGACGTGACCGCGTCGGGCCTCCCGGCGGCGGCCCCGGCCCGCATCGAGCTGCACTCCGACCCGGTGCTGCTCGCCGCCCGCACGACGACCTCGGCCGGCACGCTGCAGACGCGCGTCACCGTGCCGCGCTCGACGCGGCCCGGGGTCCACACCGTGGTGGTGCGCACGTCGGCGGGTGACGTGTCCGCGCAGGTCACCGTGCTGCGCGCCGACGGCGCTGCGCTCGCCGCGACCGGCGCGACGCCCGGCCCGTGGATCGCCGTCGGCCTGCTCGCGCTCGCCGCGGGCGGCCTGCTCGTGGGCGTCCGGCGCGCGGCGGTGCGCCGGGCCTGACCGACCGGCGGCCGGGTGTCCCGCGTGGGCTCCCGGCCGTCGGCGTGCGGCGCGGGACGGCGTCGCGGGCGCGCGTTGTCCATCCTTAGCCTCATAGGGATGGACAACGCGCGTCGTCGTCCATCCCTGCGGCGGCGCATCGACCTCCGTCGCTGCGCCTGGCCCGCCTGCGGCCCGACCGACCCGCTGGTAGACAGGACGGACCCCACGTCAGGAGGCCGACGATGTCCGACCCGACCACCACGCCGCCGACCGAGCAGGCCCCCACCGACGCCGCGCCCGACCCCGTCCGCGACAGTGCCCCCGAGAACGAGCCGTACGACGGCGGCGACGGGCTGCCGAACCCGCCGATCACCGCCAACGGCATGCAGGGCGCCCAGACCGGCAGCGCGGGCGGCACCGGGGGCGCCGGACTCTGACCGTCCGCGGCTGCCCGCGCCGTCGCGTCGGACGCATGCGGCACGTCACCGGCTCGCACGGCGCGCGTCGGCCGGAGCAGTCGTGGCGTCCGCGTACTCCGCGACGTCGGAGAGGGCGGCGGAGCGGCTGAGGCGGACGGCGGTGGCATCGACAGTCTTCCCAGGTCGTGGGTCCGGCCAGCGTCGCGCGCGTGGGACAGGCGGTCCGCACGCGGCCGCGCCGTAGCATCCGGACGTGCGCTCCGTCCTACGCTGGGCCCTCGCCGGCGCCGCCGTCGCCGCCGCGTGGCTGGCCGTCTTCTTCCTGCCTGCCGCCGTGGCGCGTGGACCGTACGGCGGCGCCGATGCGCTCGGCGTCCTGCTGTTCTCCCTGCTGGTGCTCGTCCCGCCGAGCGCGGTCGCCGGACTGCTGGTGGGGCTCGTCGACCTGCCGCTCCGCCGCTGGGTCGCCCGTGGCGCGCTCGGCTCCCGGCGTCGGCCTGTCGCCGCCGCGCTGACGCTGTTCGGCGCGCTCGCCGCGGCGACGATGGCCGTGCTGCCCTTCACGTCGACGGACATGCAGGATGTCGCCTACAACCTCGGCGTCTGCGCCGTCGTCGCGGCCGCACCCGCAGCGGTCGCGCTGCGCACCTACGGACGTCTCGCCGTCCCCACCCCGCCGGCGCCCGCCGACGTCCCGGACCCAGCGCGCTGACGGCGGCTCGCGTCTCCCCCTGCGCCCGTCATCGCCCGCAGGAGACAGGACGGACCCCACGTCAGGAGGCCGACGTTGTCCGACCCGACCACCACGCCGCAGACCGAGCAGGCCGCCCCCACCGACGCCGCGCCCGACCCCGTCCGCGACAGCGCCCCCGAGAACGAGCCGTACGACGGCGGCGACGGGCTGCCGCACCCGCCGATCACCGCCAACGGCATGCAGGGCGCCCAGACCGGCAGCGGGCCGCACCGGGAGCGCCGGGCTCTGACCGTCCGCGGGTGCCCCCGCCGACGCGTCGGGCACCCCCGGGTGGCCCGTCAGCCCACGACGCCGAGCTCCCCCAGCGCCCGCCATCCGAACCCCACGGCGTCCTCGCCGTGCCACGTCGCCCACGCGGCGGCCAGCGCGAGCGCCGTCCCGCGCGCTCGGGCCCGCGTGGCCGCCGTCGCCCCGTAGACGTCGTACGCCAGCGCCACGCCCTCGACCGGCAGCGAGAGCCAGAGGAACCCGAGGTCGGTCGCGGGGTCGCCGCCGGCGATGTCGGCCCAGTCGATGATGCCGCCGAGCCGCCCCTCGTCGCTGAGCAGGTTGAACGGGTGCAGGTCGGCGTGGATCCACGACCGCGGCAGGTCGACCGGCGCGGCGAGCGCGTCCGCCCACGTCCGGTCGGCGAGCGCGCGGTCGAGCCGCAGCCCGCGCTCCGGCGCGGCGGCCTCCACCTCGGCCAGCGCGGCCAGCAGCTTCGGCCCGCGCTCGGCGAGCGCGACCGACTGCTCGGAGTTGTGCGGCGCGTCCGGCGGCGCCGGCACGTGCACCTGCGCGAGCGCCCGCCCCAGCGCCGCGCCCGCCGCCGCGTCGAACGGGCGCTCCGTCGCGGGCACGCCGGGCAGCCACTCGACGACGGCCCACGGCCACGGGTACGCCGCGCCCGGCCGGCCGACGCGCACCACGTGCTGCGTCGGGAACGTCCACCCCGCGCCGAGCGCGCGCACCCAGCGGATCTCCGCCCCGATCGATGCCACGGATGCGGCGCGCCGCGGCAGCCGCACGGCCAGGTCGTCACCGAGCCGGAACATCGCCATGTCGTAGCCGGAGTACCGGCGCCCGACCGGCAGCACCGCGAGGTCGGGGTGCTGCTCGGCCAGGAGGGCGGTGACGACGTCGGTGCTGATCGGCACCTCGTCGACGGGCGGCCCGGTCACGGTGTCGCCGCCGGCGCCTCGACGAGCAGCGTCGGGAGCTCCGGGACGGGGTCGGTCGCGAGCCGGGCGTGCGTCTCGACGTCGTACCGCACGCCGTCGTACCGGAGCTTCGCGCGCTCGACGCCCTCCGCCACGAACCCGGCCCGCGTCGCGACCCGGCACGAGGCGGGGTTGTTGACGCGGTGCCCGAGCTCGAGCCGCTCCAGCCCGAGGACGTCGAGCGCCCAGCGCGCCGCGGTCGCCACCGCCGCCGTCGTCAGGCCGCGGCCGCGCGCCGCCGGCGCCGTCCAGTACGACACCCACGCCGTGCCGTGCGTGCGCTCGACCTGCGTGAGCGCGACCGAGCCGACCGGGCGGTCGTCCGCCGTCACGGCGAGCACGTAGGCCGTCCGCTCCCAGCGGAGGAGGTGCGAGCGCAGGCGTGCGGCGACGGCGTCGTCGTCGGGGGCAGGCGGCAGGTCGAGCTGGCGGGGAAGGTCGTCGCCGGCGCGGACGGCATCGAGGAGCGCCGGCAGGTCGGCGGCGCGCCACGGCCGCAGGAGGTCGGTCACGGTCGGCACCGTAGGCCGCGCGGGAGTGGACGGCCCATGCCTTTGCCCGTTCTCGTCCCCCTCGTCCCGGCTCGCCGCACACCGATCGTCCCGGGTGTGACCGGACGGACACCCACCGTTCCCGAAAAGGGCTACAGACGCGCCGGGATCGTATCGATACGATTCACTGGCGAGAGCGACCGGCGAGAACGACCGACCGCACGCCCCCATCCCGTCCCTCCGATTCCGGAGCTCCCCGTCATGCCCAAGGTCCTGACCGCCGGCCGCCCCTGGCGCGTCATCCTCCTGTTCGCCGTCCCGCTCCTCGTCGGCAACGTCGTCCAGCAGCTCTACCACGTCGCCGACGCCGTGGTCGTGGGCCGCGTGCTCGGCGTCGACGCCCTCGCGGCGGTCGGCGCCACCGGCGCGCTGACGTTCCTGCTGCTCGGCTTCACGTGGGGCATGACCAGCGGCTTCGCCATCCCGACGGCACAGGCGTTCGGCGCGGGCGACGCCGCGGCGGTGCGCCGCTCGGTGACGTCCGGGACGATCCTCAGCGCGATCGGCAGCCTCGTCCTCACCGCCGGCGCGCCGTTCGTCGCGGAGCCCGCGCTGCGGCTCATGCAGACGCCCGAGCCGCTCCTCGACGAGGCGACGACCTTCACCGTCGTCTGCTTCCTCGGCGGCTCGACGCTCATGTTCTTCAACTACCTGTCGGCCGTGATCCGCGCGATCGGCGACTCCCGCACGCCGCTCGTCTTCCTGACGATCAGCTGCGTGCTGAACATCGCGCTCGTGCTGCTGCTCGTGCCGGTCGTCGGCATGGGCGTCGGGGGCGCCGCGCTCGCGACCGTCATCAGCCAGGGCGTCTCCGTCGCGCTGTGCCTCGAGTACGTGCGCCGCCGCGTGCCCGTGCTGCACGTGCGCCGCGAGGACTGGAACGTCACGCGCGACGACCTGTGGCGGCACCTGCGCATCGGCGTGCCGATGGGGTTCCAGATGTCGATCATCGCGATCGGCACGCTCGCCGTGCAGGTGCGCCTCAACGAGCTCGGCTCCGACTCCGTCGCCGCGTACACCACCGCCGCGCGCGTCGACGGGCTCGCCGTCGCACTGCTGCAGTCGCTGGGCCTCGCGGTGTCGATGTTCGTCGCGCAGAACCACGGCGCCGGCCGCCCCGACCGCATCCGCGCCGGCGTCGTGCAGGGCGTGTGGATGTCGGTGGTCGGGTCCGTCGTGCTCGGCGCCGTGCTGGTGGCCGGGGGCTCCGCGATCGTCGCGCTGTTCGTCGGCCCCGGCGAGGAGCGGGTCGTCGCGATGGCGGCGCACTTCCTGCTCGTCAACGGCGCGCTGTACGCGATCCTCGGCGTGCTGTTCGTGCTGCGCGGCGCCCTGCAGGGCCTCGGGCACACGGGCGTGCCGACGGTGACGGGGGTCATCGAGCTCGTCATGCGCGTCGGCGCGGCCATCGTGCTGGGCGCCGCGTTCGGGTTCACCGGCATCGTCTGGGCCAACCCGCTCGCGTGGCTCGGCGCGGTCCTGCTGCTCGCGCCGGCGTACCTGCGGGCGCACCGGCGGCTCGCGACCGAGCCCGTCCTGCTCGGCGGCGAGGCGCCCGACGTCCTCGTCATGGAGGGCGGCCCGCACGAGGGCTCGGCGGTCATGGACGCGGTCGTGCCGGACGTGGAGGCCGTCGGGACGCACCCGGCCCACGACGCCCGGCCGGCGCAGGACCCCGACGAGCCGTCCGACGCGACGGCCGACGCCGCGCGCGACGACGTCCCGACGCTCAGCGAGGCCGCCGGCCCCTGCCGCTGACGCACGCCGCGACGCGCCGGACGGCACCCGCGGCCGGACGCCGCAGGCCGCACCGCCGCAGGAACCGCCGCCACACGCTTCGCCGAGATCGCCTGTCCGACGGCGAGGTCGCCCGCCTGGACCGGCGACCTCGCCGCGCAGCAGGCGACCCGGATGAACGGACGGTGACGCCCGTCCGGCTCCCTGCCGTGGCGCCCGTGCTCCGCGCGGGTGACGATGGCTCGACGGCGGGCCCACGGACCGCACGCGTGGCCCGCTCGCCGAGCGAGGGGGCCCGCATGCTGTCCGACCAGTCCCGAGCGGTCATCGAGGAGACGCTGCCGGTCGTCGCCGACCACATCCGCGAGATCGCGGCCCGCTTCTACGCGCACATGTTCGGCGAGCACCCCGAGCTGCTCGACGGCCTGTTCAACCGCGGGAACCAGGCGGACGGGACGCAGCAGGTCGCCCTCGCCGGGTCGGTGGCGGCGTTCGCGACGGCGCTGGTGCGCTCGCCGGAGCAGCTGCCCGAGCGCCTGCTCGCGCGCATCGCGCACAAGCACGCGTCCCTCGGGCTGCGCCCCGACCAGTACCAGGTGGTGCACGACAACCTCATCTGGGCGATCCGCGACGTGCTCGGCGACGCCCTCACGCCCGAGGTCGCGGCGGCCTGGGACGAGGTCTACTGGCTGATGGCGTACGCGCTGATCCACATGGAACGCGGCCTGTACAGCGCGCGCGGCGTGACACCGCAGACCGTGTGGCGCGAGTGGGAGGTCGCCGAGAAGGTGCCCGAGACCGGCGACGTCGTGACGTTCCGCGTCCGCCGCCGCGACCGCCGGGCCGTGCGCGCGTCGCTGCCCGGGCAGTACGTGACCGTGCGCGTGCGTATGCCGGACGGCGTGGAGCAGCCCCGGCAGTACTCCCTGACGCGCGCCGACGACGGCGAGCACCGGCAGTTCTCCGTCAAGCGCGTCCGCGGGGCCGCGACACCCGACGGCGAGGTGTCGAGCTTCCTGCACGACGTCGTGGAGGTGGGCGACTCGTTGACCATCTCCGTGCCGTTCGGCGACGTCGTCCTCGACGACTCCGGCCGCCCGCTCGTGTTCGTGAGCGCCGGCATCGGCATCACCCCGATGGCCGGGATGCTCTCGCACCTCGTCGCGGCCCGGTCCGACCTCGACGTCACGCTGCTGCACGCCGACACGTGCGAGGACGCGTTCGCGCTGCGTCGCCAGGTCGTCGACGACGTCCGCGCCCTGCGCGGGCGCGTGCACGTCTGGTACGAGGACGACGACGCCGGCGACCTGCCCCTCGACGGCCGGCACCGCGGGCGCATGGACCTGCGGCACGTCGACCTGCCCGACGACGCCCTGTTCTACCTGTGCGGCCCGCTGCCGTTCATGAAGGGCGTGCGGGAGTCGCTGCTCGGCCGCGGCGTCGCGCCGCAGGACATCCAGTACGAGGTCTTCGGCCCGGACCTGTGGCAGGCGGACCTGCTGGGTGAGCCGTCGCAGGGGGCGGGCGCGCCGACGTCGGCGTGACGCGGTGCGCACCCGCCGACGTCGCCGGTTCGGTGGTGGGGTCGCCGGTTCTGGCAGGCGAGGTGGACGTCGAACCGGCGACCTCGGCGCTGCGGGGGTCGGCGTCGCCGAGCTCGTCAGGTCTGCGCCGACCTCGTCGGGTATCCGTGACGAGGTCGGGGTGGATCTGACGAGGTCGGCGCGGTGGGACGACGGCCGCGCGGACACCGGTCCCGGCCGCACCGCCGCCGGTCGCCGAGGTCGCCGGTTCGGTGGTGAGGTCGCCGGTCCGGGCGGGCGAGGTCGACGTCGAACCGGCGAACTCGGCGCCGTGGGGGTTCGGCGTCGCCGAGCTCGTCAAATCTGCGCCGACCTCTTCGGGTATCCGTGACGAGGTCGAGGCGCATCTGACGAGGTCGGCGCGCTGAACGGCGCCTACCCGGCACCCGTCCGGGCCGGCCGGTCGCCGAGGTCGCCGGTTCGGTGGTGACGTCGCCGGTCCGGGCAGGCGAGGTCGACGTCGAACCGGCGAACTCGGCGCCGTGGGGGCGCCGCACCGGTGAGCCGTCGGCGAGCTCGTCAGGTTCGCGCCGACCTCGTCAGGTATCCGTGACGAGGTCGGGGCACGTCTGACGAGGTCGGCGCGGTGGGACGACGGCCGCGCGGACACCGGTCCCGGCCGCACCGCCGCCGGTCGCCGAGGTCGCCGGTTCGGTGGTGAGG
>NZ_JBHUZW010000003.1:0-73375 GCF_042667215.1 Cellulomonas sp. NPDC057328
GGTCCGGGACGGCCCGCCACGCCGGGTGGGTCAGGCGGGCAGGTCGCCCGTGCCGGACTGGTTGGACGCCCCGGCGGTGTCGCCCGGGCCCTGGTCGCCGCGGGCGGCCGCGAGCGACTCGTGCGCGGCGGCCACGACGGCCTCCGACGTCAGCCCGAACTCCCGGTAGAGCGTCTGGTAGTCCGCCGAGGCGCCGTAGTGCTCGAGCGAGACGCTGCGGCCGGCGTCGCCGACGATCTTGTGCCACGAGAGCGCGATGCCCGCCTCGACCGAGACGCGTGCGCGCACGCCGGACGGCAGCACCGACTCGCGGTACTCCTCGTCCTGCTCGGCGAACCACTCGAGGCAGGGCGCCGAGACGACGCGCGTGGCGACGCCGGCCTCCTCGAGGGTGGTGCGCGCCTCGACGGCGAGCTGCACCTCGGAGCCGGTCGCGATCAGCACCACGTCGGGCGTGCCGCTCGAGGCCTCGAGGAGCACGTACGCGCCGCGGGCCACGCCGTCGGCCGACGCGAAGCCCTCCTCGCCGCGCGGGAACGTCGGCACGTTCTGCCGCGTGAGCACGAGCGCGACGGGGCCGTCGGTGCGCTCGAGCGACGCCTTCCACGCCTGCGCGGTCTCGTTGGCGTCCGCGGGGCGGACGACGGCGAGGCCGGGGATGGCGCGGACGGCGGTGAGGTGCTCGACCGGCTGGTGCGTCGGGCCGTCCTCGCCGAGGCCGATGGAGTCGTGCGTCCACACGTAGGTGACGTTCACGCCCATGAGCGCCGCGAGGCGCACGGACCCGCGCATGTAGTCGGAGAACGTGAAGAACGTGCCGCCGTACGGACGCGTGAGGCCGTGCAGGCGGATGCCCGACAGGATGGCGCCCATCGCGTGCTCGCGGATGCCGAAGTGCAGCGTGCGGCCGTACTGGTCGCCGGCGAACTCGTGCGTCGAGCGCTTGGCCGGGATGAAGGACGGCTCGCCCTTCATCGTCGTGTTGTTCGAGCCGGCGAGGTCGGCGGAGCCGCCCCACAGCTCGGGCAGCACGGGGGCGAGGGCCGCGAGGACCTCGCCCGAGGCGGCACGCGTCGCGACGGCCTTGCCGGCCGGGAACGTCGGCAGGGCGTCGGCCCAGCCCTCGGGCAGCTCGTCGGCGCGGAGGCGGTCGAGGAGGGCCTTGCGCTCGGGGTTCGCCGCGGCCCACGCGTCGAACGTCTCCTGCCAGCCGGCGCGCTCCTGCTTCGCCCGGTCGGCGAGCGCGCGCGTGTGGGCGATGACCTCGGCGTCGACGTCGAACGACTTCTCGGGGTCGAAGCCGAGCAGCTCCTTGAGGCCGCGCACGGCGTCGCCGCCGAGCTTGGAGCCGTGCGAGGAGTGGTCGTCCGTCTTGCCCGGCGTCGGCCACGCGATGAGCGTGCGGACGCGGATGAACGACGGCTTGTCGGTGACGGCCTTCGCCGCCTCGATCGCCGCGTGCAGCGCGTCGACGTCCTCGCGGTACTCGCCGCCCGCGGTCCAGTCGACCGACTGCACGTGCCAGCCGTACGCCTCGTAGCGCGCGACGACGTCCTCGGTGAACGCGATCTCGGTGTCGCCCTCGATGGAGATGTGGTTGTCGTCCCACAGCACCACGAGGTTGCCGAGCTCCTGCGTGCCGGCGAGCGAGCTCGCCTCGCTCGTCACGCCCTCCTGCAGGTCGCCGTCGGAGGCGATGACGTACACGTGGTGGTCGAACGGGCTCTGGCCCGGCGCCGCGTCGGGGTCGAGCAGGCCGCGCTCGCGACGGGCCGCCATGGCGAGGCCGACGGCCGACGCCAGGCCCTGCCCGAGGGGCCCCGTGGTGATCTCGACGCCCGCCGTGTGGCGGTACTCGGGGTGGCCCGGTGTCTTCGAGCCCCACGTGCGCAGCGCCGCGAGGTCCTCGAGCTCGAGGCCGAAGCCGCCGAGGTAGAGCTGGATGTACTGCGTCAGGCTGGAGTGCCCGGCGGACAGGACGAACCTGTCCCGGCCCAGCCAGTGGGGGTCGGTCGGGTCGTGCCGCAGGACGTCGTGGTAGAGCAGGTACGCCACGGGGGCGAGGCTGATCGCCGTGCCCGGGTGGCCGTTGCCGACCTTCTCCACCGCGTCGGCGGCGAGGACACGCACGGTGTCCACCGCACGCAGGTCCAGATCCGACCAGCCCACGGTCGAGGCCAGGGGAGCCTTCGCGTTCACCACACCTCATTCCCGCCCCGCGCGAGCGGGACGTCGCTGTCGAGCGTCACCCGGGCGCCGGCCAGGGGGGCCGCGTCCCGGGGTGCGGCCCGTCACGTCGTCGGACGGGCTCGTGCTCGTCGAGCCTATAGCGGACCGCGCGGGCCGCGCGCTGAGGGTCCATCTCGTGGGAAAGCGCTTGCCCGCACGCCCGGGTCCCGTGTGCGACGCATCTCACGCCCGGCCCGGGGGACCCGTTCGTGGCCGGTCGCCCGTCGCGAGGCGGCGGGGCCGTAGCATGACGGTGACCGTGCCCGCCCGCTCATGAACGGACACCCCTGCGCGTGCGCCCCTCCAGCCCGTCCCTCGACGCGATCCCCGTCGTCGCCCCCGCCGGGCACGCCGGAGCCGCCGAGCGGGTGCCGGCCGGGGCCGAGCCGGGAGCGGTGTCCCTGCACGAGCGGGTGGCGCCGGACGCGGCGGGCCACGACGCACCGCGCACGGTCGGCGGGCCGCCGCCGCGCGGCGTGCTCGCCCGGCTCCGCTGGACGGTCGGGCCGTACGTCGCGCTGACGAAGCCGCGCGTCATCGAGCTGCTGCTCGTCACGACGATCCCCACGATGTTCCTCGCCGCGGGCGGCTTCCCGCCCCTGGGCCTCGTCGTGGCGACGCTCGTGGGCGGGGCCGGCGCGGCGGGCGCCGCCAACACCCTGAACCAGTACCTCGACCGCGACATCGACGCGGTGATGAACCGCACCCGCCGGCGCCCGATCGTCACGGGGCGCGTGACGCCCCGGGCCGCGCTCGTCTTCGGCGCCGTGCTCGGCGTCGTGTCGCTCGCGTGGCTGTGGCTCGCCGTCAACCCGGCGTCCGCCCTCTTCACGGGCGCGGCCATCGCGATCTACGTGGTCGGCTACACGATGATCCTCAAGCGCCGCACGCCGCAGAACATCGTGTGGGGCGGCGCCGCCGGTTGCATGCCCGTCGTCATCGGCTGGTCGGCCGTCACCGGCGGCGTCTCGTGGTCGGCGCTGCTGCTGTTCGGCGTCGTCTTCTTCTGGACGCCCCCGCACTACTGGCCGCTGTCGATGAAGTTCCGCCGCGACTACGCCGCCGCGGGCGTCCCGATGCTCCCCGTCGTCGCCGCCGACACCCGCGTGGCGTGGGAGATGATCGCGTACACCGTCGCGATGATCGCCTGCTCGCTGCTCCTCGTGCCGGTCGCCGGCATGACGTGGGTGTACGCCGTGGTCGCCGCCGCGCTGGGCGCGTGGTTCCTGTGGTCCTGCGTCTCGCTGCTGCGGCGCGCGCAGGACCCGCAGCGCGGTCCGCTCAAGGCGATGTCGGTGTTTCACGGCTCGATCACGTACCTGACGCTGCTGTCGGTCGCGATCGCCGTGGACGTCTTCCTCCCGCTGTGATCGACGGGCCGTGGCCGGCGACGACGCGCTGACCGCCGCCCTCGAGGGCTACCTGGCGCACCTGACCGTGGAGCGCGGGCTGGCGCCACACACCCTCGCGGCGTACCGGCGCGACCTCACGCGGTACGTCGAGCACCTGCGCGCGACCGGCCGCACGGCGCCCGGCGACGTCACCGAGCGGGACGTCGAGGACTACGTGCTCGTCCTGCGCTCGGGGTCCGACGGGCGTGCCGCGCTGTCGCCCGCGTCGGCGGCGCGCAGCGTCGTCGCGCTGCGTGGCTGGCACCGCTTCCTCGCGCTCGACGGTCTCGCCGCGACGGACGCCGCCGCCCAGGTGCGCCCGCCGGCGCAGCCGAAGCGGCTGCCCAAGGCCATCTCCGTCGAGGCCGTGGGGCGGCTCATCGACGCGGCCGGCCTGGGCGACGGGCCCGTCCCGCTGCGCGACCGCGCCCTGCTCGAGCTCGTGTACTCCACCGGTGCGCGCATCTCCGAGGCGGTCGGGCTCGACGTCGACGACCTCGACCTCACGCCCGACCGTGCGTCGGTGCGGCTGCTCGGCAAGGGGTCGAAGGAGCGCGTCGTCCCGGTCGGCTCGTTCGCCGCCGAGGCGGTCGAGGCGTACCTGGTGCGGGCGCGGCCGGCGCTCGCCGCGGGCGGGCACGGCACGGCCGCGGTCTTCCTCAACACGCGGGGCGCCCGGCTGAGCCGGCAGTCCGCGTGGGCGGTCCTGCGCACGGCGGCGGAGCGGGCCGGGCTGGAGGGCGCCGACCACGTGTCGCCGCACACCCTGCGGCACTCGTTCGCGACGCACCTGCTCGCGGGCGGCGCCGACGTCCGCGTGGTCCAGGAGCTGCTCGGGCACGCGTCGGTGACGACGACGCAGGTCTACACGCTCGTCACGCCCGACACGCTGCGGGAGGTCTACGCGGCCAGCCACCCGCGGGCGCGGTGACGTCCGCCACGCGCCCGCGCGTGCACGGAGGGTCGTCGCGGCGGGTGCACGCCGCTCCGGTAGGTTGTCCCGCGAGGTGAGCCCGGACCGGGCCCGGGGAGCGAGGTGCGCCGATGAGCCAGGAGACGACCGAGCAGCAGCTCGACGCCGTGGGGCGTCCGCTGCCCGACTTCCCCGTCCCGGCGCCGCTCGCGTCGCACGGGCCGGCGCGCGTCATCGCCATGTGCAACCAGAAGGGCGGCGTCGGCAAGACGACGACGACCATCAACCTGGCCGCGGCGCTCGCCGAGTACGGCCGCCGGGTCCTCATCGTCGACTTCGACCCGCAGGGCGCCGCGTCCGTCGGGCTCGGCATCAGCCCCCACGAGCTCGACCGGACCGTCTACAACCTGCTCATGGAGCGGGACGCCGACATCCACGCGATGATCCGGCCGACGTCCGTCGACGGGCTCGACCTGCTGCCGGCCAACATCGACCTGTCGGCGGCCGAGGTGCAGCTGGTGGGCGAGGTGGCGCGCGAGTCGGTCCTGAGCCGGGTCCTGCGGCCGGTGCTCGACGACTACGACGTCGTCCTCGTCGACTGCCAGCCGTCGCTGGGCCTGCTGACGGTCAACGCGCTCACCGCCGCGCACGGCGTCCTCATCCCGCTCGAGTGCGAGTTCTTCGCGCTCCGCGGCGTCGCGCTGCTCGTCGAGACGATCGAGAAGGTGCGCGACCGGCTGAACCCGCGGCTCGAGGTCGACGGCATCCTCGCGACGATGTACGACGCGCGGACGCTGCACGCGCGCGAGGTCGTCGCCCGCGTCCACGAGGCGTTCGGCGGCACGCTGCTGCACACGGTCATCGGCCGGACGGTGAAGTTCCCCGACGCGACGGTCGCCGCCGAGCCGATCACGGTCTACGCGCCGACGCACGCGGGTGCGACGGCGTACCGCCAGCTCGCGCGCGAGCTCGTGGCGCGTGGCGACGCCGCCTGACGGCGCGGCCGTCACGGACCAACGGGCGCCGGCCGGCGCGGTGACCGCCGACGCCCAGGTCGCCGCGTCGCCCGCGGGGACGCACGGCTTCGAGGTGCACCTCGACGTCTTCAGCGGCCCGTTCGACCTGCTGCTGGGGCTCATCGCCAAGCACAAGCTCGACATCACCGAGATCGCGCTCGCGCAGGTCACCGACGAGTTCATCGCGCACATCCGCACGGCGCAGCGGGCCGCCGACGCGGGCGGGCGCGGCTGGGACCTGTCGCAGGCCAGCGAGTTCCTCGTCGTCGCCGCGACGCTGCTCGACCTCAAGGCCGCGCGGCTGCTGCCGTCGGCCCAGGTCGAGGACGCGGAGGACCTCGAGCTGCTCGAGGCGCGGGACCTGCTGTTCGCGCGGTTGCTGCAGTACCGCGCCTACAAGGTCGTCGCCGCCGACCTGGGCACCCGGCTCGAGGCCGAGGCGCGCCGGTTCGGACGCTCCGTGCAGCTCGAGCCGCAGTTCGCGGCGCTCCTGCCCGAGCTCGTGTGGCAGATGGGCCCGGACCGGCTGGCCGAGCTGGCGGCGCGCGCGCTCGCGCCGAAGCCGCCCCCGCCCGCCGTCGACATCAGCCACCTGCACGCGCCGGCCGTGAGCGTGCGGGAGCAGGCCGCCGTGCTCGTCGACCGCCTGCGGCACCAGGGCGCGACGACGTTCCGCACGCTCACCGCGGACGCGGACGAGCCGGTCGTCGTGGTCGTGCGGTTCCTGGCGCTGCTCGAGCTGTTCCGCGAGGGCGCGGTGGCGTTCGACCAGGTCGCGCCGCTGGGCGAGCTGACGGTGCGCTGGACGGGCAGCGCCGAGGGTGACGTCGAGGTCTCCGACGACTTCGACCGGGCGGCGGGCGAGGTGCCCGACGAGGCACCCGCGGCCGCGGTGACCGAGCAGGACGTGGTGGCGCTGGGGGGCGCGGTGCCCGCCGACGGAGCGCCCGCCGACGGGGCGCCCGCCGACGGGGCGCCCGCCGACGAAGCGACCGCCGACGAGGAGGACGAGGGATGAGCGAGGACGACACGGCGCCCGTCGAGGGGCCCATCGGGACGCCCGTCGCGGCGCCCGGCGGCGTCGCCGACCCGCCGGTGGCGGGGGCCGACGACCCCGAGGCGCTGGCGTTCGACGTCGACGCGCTGCCCGGCGGCGCGCTCGCCGCGCTCGAGGCCGTGCTCATGGTCGCGGACGAGCCGATCCCCGCGGTGCGGCTCGCGACGGCGCTCGCGCTGCCGACGGACCGCGTCGAGGCGCTGCTCGCGGAGCTGGCGGCGGAGTACCGCGGCGAGCACGGCGGGCGGGTGCGCGGGTTCGAGCTGCGGCACGCCGGCGCGGGGTGGCGGATCTACTCGGCGGCGGCGTACGGCGACGTCGTCGGCCGCTTCGTCGTCGACGGCCAGACGGCGCGGCTGACGCAGGCGGCGCTCGAGACGCTCGCGGTCGTCGCGTACCGGCAGCCGGTGACGCGCGGCCAGGTCTCGGCGGTGCGCGGCGTCAACGTGGACGGCGTCATGCGGACCCTCACGGCCCGCGGGCTGGTCGCCGAGGTGGGCACCGAGCCGACGAGCGGTGCGGTGCTCTACGGGACCACGGGATACTTCTTGGAGCGGATGGGCCTGTCGGACCTCGACGAGCTGCCCCCGCTGGCGCCGTACCTGCCCGACATCGAGGGGCTGGACGGCGTCGACACGGCTGAGCTGAGGGAGAGCACACGATGAGTGGCGGAGGTCGCGGGCACCGCGGACGCGCAGGAGCGCCTGCGGGCGCGGGCGGAGGCGGCGCGCGGGGCGGCCGCGGCGGACAGGGCGGCGGGCGTCCCGGCGGCGGCCGCGGCGGTGCGGCCGGCGGCGGTCCGCGGCGCCCGCAGCGGCGCCCGGCACCGGACCCGGTCGACGTGCACGACCCGGAGGGCGTGCGCCTGCAGAAGGTGCTCGCGTCGGCCGGCCTGGGCTCGCGCCGCGCGTGCGAGGAGCTGATCGCCGCCGGGCGCGTGACCGTGGACGACCAGGTCGTCGTCGAGCTCGGGGTGCGCGTGGACCCGGAGAAGGCGGTGATCCACGTCGACGGCATGCGCGTCCAGCTGGACACGAGCCGGGTGACGCTCGCGCTGAACAAGCCGCAGGGCGTCGTCTCGACGATGCACGACCCGGAGGGGCGGCCGACCGTCGCGCAGTTCATCCAGAACCGCGAGGAGCGGCTGTTCCACGTCGGCCGGCTCGACGCGGACAGCGAGGGGCTGCTGCTGCTGACCAACGACGGCGAGCTGGCGAACCGGCTGTCGCACCCGTCGCACGGCGTGCTGAAGACGTACCTGGTCGACGTCGAGGGCCGCGTGCCGGCGTCCCTCGAGCGGAGGCTGCGGGCGGGCGTCGAGCTGGAGGACGGCACGGTGTCGGTCGACGGGTTCAAGATCGTCCAGACGACGCCGCAGGCCAGCCTCGTGGAGGTCGTCCTGCACGAGGGCCGCAACCGCGTCGTGCGACGGCTGTTCGACGAGGTGGGGCACCCGGTGACCCGGCTCGTGCGCACGCGCATCGGCCCCATCCGCCTCGGCGACCTGCGCCCGGGCCGCACCCGCGTGCTCTCGCGCACGGAGGTGGGGTCGCTCATGACGTCGGTGGGCATGTGAGCGTCGCCACGACCGGCCCGGTGCGCGTCGTCGGCACGGGCCTGCTCGGCACGTCGGTCGGGCTCGCGCTGACGCGGCACGGGGTGCCGGTGCAGCTCGCCGACCCGTCCCGCACCGCGCTCGCGCTCGCGCGGGACGTGGGCGCGGGGCAGCCGGCGGCCGCCGACGACCCCGAGCCTGCGCTCGTCGTCGTCGCGGCGCCGCCCGACGTGACGGCCGACGCCGTGCGGGACGCGCTGGCCGCGCACCCGGACGCCGTCGTGACGGACGTCGCGAGCGTCAAGGGCTACGTCCTGACGGAGCTGCGCGCCGCCGGTGCGGACCTCACGCGCTACGTCGGGTCGCACCCGATGGCGGGGCGCGAGCGGTCGGGGCCGTCGGCGGCGGTGCCGGACCTCTTCCTCGGGCGGCCGTGGGTGATCGCCGACTCGGGCGCGTCGTCGGACGCGGCCCTGCTCGCGGTGCGGCACCTCGCGGTCGACCTCGGCGCCGTGCCGGTGGGCATGGACGCGCACGCGCACGACGCGGCCGTGGCCGCCGTCTCGCACGTGCCGCAGATCGCCTCGAGCCTCGTCGCCGCGCGCCTGCGCGGGCTCGACGACGCGGCGCTCGGGCTCGCCGGGCAGGGCCTGCGGGACGTCACGCGCCTCGCCGCGTCCGACCCGGCGCTGTGGACGTCGATCCTCGCGGCCAACGCGGACGCGGTCCGCGACGTGCTCGTCGGGCTGCGCGAGGACCTCGACGTGCTGCTCGGGGCGCTCGAGCTCGCGGCCCGCGCGGACGGTCCGGAGCACGTCGAGCTCGGCGCGCTGGCGGCGATCGCCCGCGCCGTCGCCGACGGCAACGCGGGCGTGGCGCGCGTGCCGGGCAAGCACGGCGGCGCGACCAAGCAGTACGCCGAGGTCACCGTGCTGGTGCCGGACCGGCCCGGCGAGCTGGCCCGGCTCATGGGCGACGTCGGCGCGGCGGGCGTGAACATCGAGGACCTGCGCCTCGAGCACGCGGCCGGTCGGCCGGTGGGCATGACGGCGATCGCGGTGCTGCCCGCGCGCGCCGAGCACCTGGAGACCGAGCTGACCGCTCGGGGTTGGAGGCTGGTGAGGTGAGCACCGTCGTGGCGGTGGACGGGCCCTCGGGGTCCGGCAAGTCGAGCGTGTCCAAGGAGGTGGCGCGCCGCCTCGGCCTCGCGTACCTCGACACGGGCGCGATGTACCGCGCGGCGACGTGGTGGTGCCTCGACCGGGAGGTGCCGCTCACGGACGGCGCCGCGGTCGCGGACGCGGTGCGCGGGCTGCCGCTCGACATGGGCGTCGACCCGGACGACCCGACGGTGCGGGTGGGCGGGACCGACGTCACGTCGGCGATCCGCGAGACGCGCATCTCGGCGGCGGTGAGCGCGGTCGCGACGAACCTCGACGCGCGCGCCGAGCTCGGGCGGCGCCAGCGCGCAGCCATCGACGACGAGCGCACGGGCGGCTGGTCGGCGGGGCGCGGCGTCGTCGCCGAGGGGCGGGACATCACGACCGTCGTCGCCCCGGACGCGGACGTGCGCGTGCTGCTGACCGCCAGCGAGGAGGCCCGCCTGGCCCGGCGCGCCCGTGAGGTCCACGGCACGGACGACGCCGCAGCGGTCGCCGCGACGCGCGACCAGGTGGTGCGCCGCGACGCCGACGACTCGACCGTGGTGCAGTTCCAGGTCGCCGCCGACGGGGTCGTCACCGTGGACTCCTCGCACCTCGACCTGCCGGGAACCGTGCAGGCGGTGCTCGACGTCGTCGAGCGCACGCTCGCCGCGCGCCCGTGACGGGCGCGCGCGACGTCGCCGGGGCGCCGACCGGCGTGCCCGGGTGGGCGCTGGCCATCGGCCGGACGCTCGCCCACGGCGTGTGGGACACGGACGTCGTGGGCGCGGACCGCGTGCCCGCCGACGGCGCGGTGCTGATCGCCGCGAACCACGTCTCGGTCGTCGACGGGCCGCTGCTCGTCGGCGCCGCGCCCCGGCCGCTGCACGTCCTGGTGAAGCAGGAGATGTTCCGCGGGCCGGTGGGGCGCGTGCTGCGCGGCGCCGGGCAGATCCCGGTCGACCGCGAGATGGGCCGTCCGGCGCTGCAGAGCGGCCTGGCCGTGCTGCGCCGCGGCGGTGCCGTCGGGATCTTCCCCGAGGGCAACCGCGGGCGCGGGTCCGTCGAGGACGCCCGCGCGGGCATCGCGTGGCTCTCGGTGCACGCGGGTGCGCCGGTCGTGCCGGCGGCGATCCTCGGCACGCGCCGGACGGGGGAGTCGCTCGGGCACCTGCCCGGGCTGCGGCGCCGGTTCGTCGTCGAGTTCGGCGAGCCGCTCGACCTCACGGCCGACGGCGGCAGCCGCCGGGAGGCGATCGCGCTCGGCGCGCAGCGTGTGCGGACCGCGCTGGCGGCGCTCGTGGCGGGCGCGTCGGCACGCACGGGCGTCCCGCTGCCCGACGACGACCCGCGGCGGCCGACGGCCTGAGGCGCGTCGGACCCGCGGCGACGCGGCGCCCGGCCGTCGTGTCGGTGCGCACGGCCCGGACGGGGGAGAATGGGCGCATGACCCAGCCGGACCCTGCCCTGCCCGCGCCCGCCGCCGAGCCCGACGACGCCGCGACCGCGGACGAGCTCGCCGGTGCCGGCCTCGAGGAGACCGAGGACGAGGCGGCGCGCGAGCGCGCGCTGCGCGCCGGCCTCGAGGAGTACGACCTCGCCGACGAGGACCTCGCGCTCCTCGAGGGCGGCGACGAGGGCGACCTGGACGACGGCGCACCGGCGGCCCTGCCCGTGCTCGCCGTCGTCGGCCGCCCGAACGTCGGCAAGTCGACGCTCGTCAACCGCATCCTGGGCCGCCGCGAGGCCGTCGTCGAGGACAACCCCGGCGTGACGCGCGACCGCGTGAGCTACCCGGCCGAGTGGTCGGGCCGGCGGTTCACGCTCGTGGACACCGGTGGCTGGGAGGTCGACGTCGCGGGCATCGACGCGCGCGTCGCGCAGCAGGCCGAGGTCGCCATCGAGCTCGCCGACGCCGTCCTGTTCGTCGTCGACGCCACGGTCGGCTCCACGGACACCGACGAGCAGGTCGTCCGGCTGCTGCGCCGGTCCGGCAAGCCGGTGGTCCTCGTCGCGAACAAGGTCGACGGCCCGGCGGTCGAGGCGGACGCCGCGACCCTGTGGAGCCTGGGGCTCGGCGAGCCGCACCCGATCTCCGCGCTGCACGGCCGTGGCACGGGCGACCTGCTCGACGCCGCGATGGACGCACTGCCGACCGAGTCGGCGCACGGCGTCGCGCTGCCCGACGGCCCGCGCCGCGTGGCGCTCGTCGGCCGGCCCAACGTCGGCAAGTCGTCGCTGCTCAACAAGGTCGTCGGCTCGGAGCGTGTCGTCGTCGACGACACCGCCGGCACGACCCGCGACCCGGTCGACGAGCTCGTGGCGCTCGGCGGCAAGCCGTGGGTCTTCGTCGACACCGCCGGCATCCGGCGCCGCGTGCACCAGACGTCCGGCGCGGACTTCTACGCGTCGCTGCGCACCCAGGCCGCGATCGAGAAGGCCGAGGTCGCCGTCGTGCTCGTCGACGCGTCCGCGCCGATGACCGAGCAGGACATCCGCATCGTCCAGCAGGTCATCGACGCCGGCCGCGCGCTCGTCGTCGCGTACAACAAGTGGGACCTCATGGACGAGGACCGCCGCCCGTACCTCGAGCGCGAGATCGAGCAGCAGCTCGTGCAGGTGCAGTGGGCGCCGCGCGTCAACGTCTCGGCCCGCACCGGCTGGCACACCGACCGCCTCGTGCCGGCGCTCGAGCGGTCGCTCGACTCGTGGGACACCCGCATCCCGACCGGGCGGCTCAACGCGTTCCTCGGCGAGCTCGTCGCCGCGCACCCGCACCCGCTGCGCGGCGGCAAGCAGCCGCGCATCCTGTTCGCGACGCAGGCGTCCACGCGCCCGCCGCGGTTCGTCATCTTCGCCACCGGGTTCCTCGAGCCGCCCTACCGCCGGTTCATCGAGCGGCGCCTGCGCGAGACGTTCGGCTTCGAGGGCTCGCCGATCTCGATCTCGGTGCGCGTGCGGGAGAAGCGGCGGCGATGAGCGTGCGCGACGGCGGGTCGACCGCGCGGGAGGCGACGGTCCACCTCCTGCTGCGGCTCGGCCTGCCGCGCGACCCGCGCGCGACCCGGCACCTCGGCACGTTCCTCGCCGTCACGGCGACGACCGTGCTGGTCACCCGGGCGCTGCTCGCCGCGACGGGCTACCCGCAGCTGGGCGGCGACGGCCTGCACGTCGCGCACGTGCTCTGGGGCGGCCTGCTGATGGCGGTCGCGTTCCTCCTGCTCCTGTCGTTCCTCGGGCCCGTGCTGCGGCCGATCGGCGCGGTCGTCGGCGGCATCGGGTTCGGGTTGTTCGTGGACGAGGTCGGCAAGTTCGTCACCGACGACAACGACTACTTCTACGAGCCGACCGCGGCGATCATCTACGCCACCGTCGTCGCGCTGGGGCTCGTGGTCGAGGCGCTCCACGGACGTCGGCCGCGGGACCCGCGCGAGGCGCTCGCCGGGGCCCTCGACGACGCGGTCGCCGGCGTGGCCGGCGGGTTCACGCCCGACGCGCGCGGCCGCGCGTGGCGACGGCTCGAGGAGGCCGGGGACGTCCCGGGCGCCGCCGAGACGGCCGCCCTGCTCCGAGCGGTGCCGGAGGACCACGAGGAGCTGCCCGACCCCGTCGCCGCGGTCGCCCGGGGGGCGGTCCGAGCGCTGCACGTGCTCGTGCGCGCGCGGTTCGTGCCGTGGGTGGCCGTCGTGCTGCTCGTCGGCACGGCCGTCGTCACGGTCACGCGCGGGCTGCTCGGCTGGGGCGAGCTCGGCGGGCTGTGGTGGGTCGCGGCCGGTGCCGTGCTGAGCGGAGCCATCGGCGTCACGTTCGCCGTCGTGGGGCTGCTGCGGGTCGGGCGCGACGCGATCGACGGGTACCGCTGGTTCCGGCGCTCGGTGCTCGTCAGCCTGCTGGTGACGCAGTTCTTCCTCTTCCGGCTCTCGGAGTGGGACGCGAGCTGGGGTCTGCTCGTCGACCTGCTGGTGCTCGGCCTGGTCAGCGCGGAGCTCGCAGTGCTGCGGCGGGCGGCGGAGGAGCGCGGTGCGGCGACGGAGACGGGGGCGCCCGCGACCCCCGACGGGGCGCCGCAGGACGGACACGTGCGCGGCGCGCGCGGCGCCGACACGGCCACCCGGGCGCGTTCGGAGCAGCCCCGACGGGTGCGGTAGAGTTCTCGACGGCCCTCACGGGGGCCATCGGGCTGTGGCGCAGCTTGGTAGCGCACTTGACTGGGGGTCAAGGGGTCGCAGGTTCAAATCCTGTCAGCCCGACAGAGATGGCAGGTCAGAGGCCCGCACCGCTTCGGCGGGGCGGGCCTCTGAGCGTCCGGGGAGACACCGCGGCAGGCGGTCGCGCGCTCGCGCCGATCGCGGCGTCATCGGACAGCAGGTGATCCTGTCCGACGGTGTCACCGAGGGGACGCAGGCGGTCGGCCGGCGGCCTGGAGGCGTCGTCCCCCTGAACGACGACGGCGAGCCCTGCATCACTGCGACGTCCGGGGCGCCCGGTCAGCGACGAGGTCGTAGGACCCCTGCACGAGCTCCTCGACCAGCCTCCGGGTGACGCGCCCGCCGGCGCCGACCGAGATCCAGTGCTCCTTGTCCAGGTACCGCCCCCGGGTGATCGACCCGTGGTCGCGGCGCAGGGCGTCGCCGTGGTGCGGGTCGACCTTCACGGTGATGATCTGCGCCTCGGGGTCGTCGTCGGTCACGATGAGGAAGACCTTGTCGCCGGCCTTCCACACGTCCAGGTGCGGGGTGAACGGCCGTCCGTTGCTGACGTCGTCCAGCCCCTTCGCGGTGTCGCGGGCGACCCGCTGCAGCTCGGCTCCCGACAGGCTCACCGCTCGTCCTTGCCGAACAGCGCAGGGTCGACCGGTCGCTGCGCGCGGGGCAGGTTCTCCACCACCAGCAGGTAGGACTCGGTCACCAGGTCCTCGACCAGCGAGGGTGGCAGGGAACCGCCCGGGTGCAGCGTGATCCAGTGCCGCTTGTTCATGTGGTACCCCGGGGTGATGTCCTCGTGCTCGCTGCGCAGGGCCTTGGCGTCGTGCGGCTCGGACTTCAGGATCACGATCGGCTCACCGGTCACCTCGGTCATGAGCATGAAGACCTTACCCCGCACCTTGAACACGTCCCACTCCGGCCCGAACGGGTGCTCCAGGTCGGCTCCGGGCAGCTCCTCGGCGCGCTCGCGCGCCCGCTTCTGAACGGTCTCGCCCTGCATCAGATCTCCTTCGCTCGAATCGTCCTCCCAAGTACGTACTACGGTACGTACTACCACTGACGAGCCGCCGAAGGGGGACCGGTGCGCAAGGGCAGACCGAACGACCCGCAGCGTCGCGACCGCATCCTGCGGGCCACGCTCGCGGTCATCGGTGACGACGGCGTGCACGCGACGTCCTACCGCCGCGTCGCGGCACGCGCCGAGGTGCCGCTCGGGTCGATGACCTACTACTTCACCGACCTGGAGACGCTCATCGTCAGCGCCTTCGAGACCCTCGGGGAGGGCCTGCAGCCGCTCTACGCAGCTCCGTTGCGCGACGCGCGCGACGACGCCGAGGCGGTGGAGGCGCTCGTGGCGGCGACCTGCGGTGCCACGAGCCCAAGCCGGCACGAGATCCGCCAGTACACGGAGATGTACCAGTACGCGGCCCGCAGCGCCCGGGTTGCCGAGCTCGTCCGGACGTTCCAGGAGGAGTCGTTGCAGGTCCTGCGCCGGCGGTTCTCCGACGGGGCCGCGCGGGCCGTCGACGCGCTCGTCTGGGGATGGTGGACCTATCGCTCGTTCCACGACACGCCCCTGGACGAGGGGATGGTCCGTCGCGCGTTCGGTGCGCTCGTCGCCGAGCTCGCCGACGACACCGGCAGCGGCAGCATCCAGGACGAGCCGGCGCACGTGAGCTGACGCGGCACGCCCACCACGGCCGACGTAAGCACGCCGTCACGCACCGACCGACGACCACACCGAAGGGAGCGACATGAGCGACACGATCGCGACGGGGGACGAGGCCCCGGCGACCATGCGCGCCCTCGTCGTCGCGCGCACCGGCGAGCTCGCTCTGCCCGGGAGACGATCGGCGCGCTGCCCCCCGAGCTGATGTAGACGTATAGACCGCGTACGGCTCGCTCAGCAGGACCTGCATCGAGCGCGACCGCGTCGACGCCGAGCCGTCCGAGGCCATGACCGAGCTCGCGTACAGCGCCTGGCAGCGCGACACCCAGCGGGACGAGAGCGCGATCCTGCTCGCCGCCGACGTCGCACCGTCGCGATGCTCGACACCCGCGCGCACAACGACCCCGTCACCGACGGACTCGTCGCACCCAACGGCATCACAGCGGGCGAGCGCGTCACCAACGGCGCCGGCGACCGCGTCGTCACGCGCGCGAACCCCGCGGGCTGCGCGTCGGCGGCGGGTACGTGCGTCACGGTGCCCCGGTCCGCGCCTCTGAGCGTCGACGGGGTCTCGCGCGGCGCCTGGTGCGCCCTGGACGATGGACGACCATGGAGCGGTCGGCACGCGCGCGGACGGTCCGCACGTCGGCGCGTCCGGACGTCCGCAGGCGTGACGCCGGCGTTGATGGGAACCTGAGGCGTGGCCGACCTCTCGGTGTTCGGCGTGACCGCGACGGCCGGGTCCCTGCGCGGACCGGGTGTCACCCTCGCGCACGCCTGGACGCCCGAGGGCATCGCCGCGGACCCCGTCACGAACGGCGCCCAGGTGCTGCATTTGGCCGTCGCGGTGTGCGTGCTCAACGACGTGTACCGGGAGGCGCGAGCGCTGGGGATCGAGGTGCGCGGCGTGCGCGTCGAGGCCGACGGCGGGTTCGACGAGGCGTGGCGCTCCACCGGCGTCACGTACCGCGTGGAGGTGGACGGCCCGTCGGCGGAAGCCGCCGGGCGGCTGCTCGCGCGGGTCGACGAGGTCGCGGAGGTGCCCCGCGCGCTGCGCGCGGGCGTGCCCGTGGCCCGGGCCTGACGCGCCCCGGGGCACCGCGGGACGGGCCCGCGGTGCCCCGGCAGCGCGGCGCCGCCGGTGGCGTCGTCAACCGGCCGCGGGCTGCGACCCGTCGGTGTAGGGGAGACGGCCCAGCGTGCCAGACAGGACGTCCTCGGCCGACACCCGGTGGTTCACCACCGAGCTCGTCCACCGGCCCCACACCGTCGGGTCGACGGCGTCGCCGTTGTGCCCGAGGTTCTCGAGGCGCTTGCGCTCGTCGTCGGTGAGCCGCTGCGTCGGGAGGGGCTCGAGGTGGCGGACGTCGTCGGCGGTCAGGCCGATGCGCTCGCCCACGCGCGTGCCGTAGTCGTCGTGCACGAGGAACAGGTGCCAGAGCATCCGCTCCTGGACGTCGCGCTCGCAGTCGGCGAGCAGACCGCCGAGCGTCGCCACGAGCTCGTCGCGCTCCCAGTCGTTCATGGTGTCGTACCGGCCGCGGGCCTGGACGTAGTCGTTCGTGCGCTCGAGCGGCGCCTGCGTGAGCTGTCCGCGGATCTCCGGCGGCAGGTTCGGCTGCCGCTCGGCCTCGTGCAGCCCGCCGTGGATCGACGGCTCGTAGTTCACGTGCGGGTTCTGGCCCGGGGCGAGGTCGACGCCGTACGACATCTGACCGCCGCGCTGGTTCGTGTGCACCCGGCCGTCACGGCCCTGCGCCTGGTTGACCGGCAGCTGCAGGTAGTTCGGCCCGACGCGGTAGCGCTGGGTGTCCGAGTAGCTGAACGTGCGGCCGACCAGCATCTTGTCGTCCGAGAAGTCCAGGCCGTCGACGATCACGCCCGTGCCCATGGCGATCTGCTCGTTCTCGCCGTGGAAGTCCGCCACGTTGCGGTTCAGCGTCATCGTGCCGACGTGCCGCAGCGGGAAGTCGTCCTCCGGCCAGATCTTCGTGTCGTCCAGCGGGTCCCAGTCGAGCTCGGGATGGTCGTGGTCGGCCATGATCTGCACGTACATGTCCCACTGGGGGAAGTCGCCGCGCTCGATCGCCTCGTACAGGTCCTTCGACGCCGAGCCGAGGTCCTGGCCCTGCACCGTCGCGGCATCCGCGTCGGTCAGCGAGGCCACGCCCTGGCGCGGGTGCCAGTGGAACTTCACCAGCACCGTCTCGCCGGCGGCGTTCACCATCTTGTAGGTGTTGACGCCGAACCCCTCCATGTGGCGGTACGTGGCCGGGATGCCGCGCGGGCTGAACAGGTGCGTCAGCATGTGCATCGACTCGGGCGTCTGGCTCATGAAGTCGAAGATGCGGTTCGGCTCCTGCCGGAACGTCACCGGGTCCGGCTTGAGGGCGTGGATGACGTCGGGGAACTTGATCGCGTCGCGGATGAAGAAGACGGCCAGGTTGTTGCCGACGACGTCCCAGTTGCCGTCCTCGGTGTAGAACTTCACCGCGAACCCGCGGGGGTCGCGCGCGACCTCGGAGGAGTCCCGGCCGCCGATCACGGTCGAGAACCGGATCGCGAGCTGCGTCCTCTTGCCGGGCTTTCCGAACAGCTTGGCCCGCGTGTACGTCGAGGCGGGCTCGTCGCCGATCTTCCCGGTGGCCTCGAACTCGCCGTACGCCACGAACCCGCGGGCGTGGACGACACGCTCCGGGACCCGCTCGCGGTCGAAGTGGCTGATCTTCTCGAGGAAGTGGTAGTTCTCCAGCGTCGCGGGTCCGCGGCTGCCGACGGTGCGCTGGTTCTGGTTGTCCTGGACCGGGTGGCCCTGTCGCGTGGTGAGCGTGCGGTCGTCGTCTGCCATGTGGCTCCAAGCCCCGTGGGCAGCCGAACGACGTGCATCGTCTCGGCAACCGGGGGCGGGTCGCGTCGAACGTGGGGGCGTCTTCGAGGCTAGGCGCGATCCGGGGCGGTCGCCCGCTCGGCGACGCGGTCCGGGCTCCGGCGTCGACCGCCCCGCCGTCGTCGGGCAGGTGCTGGTCGCCGCTCCCGCGCGAGGCGTGGCGCTCTCGCGTTGCGCGGGGCACGTCGCGCGGGGGAGGGTGCGTCGATGGTCGACGTCGCGGTGGTGGGTCAGGTCGCGCGCCACGTCGCGCTCGCCGTCGACCGGTTCCCCGACGCGGGCGGTGCTGCGCGGGCCGGCCGGCGGCACGAGGGCCTGGGGGCGGCGGCCAACCAGGCGATCGGTGCCCGGCAGCTCGGCTGCTCCGCCGCGGTCGTGGGCGTCGTGGGGGACGACGCGGCCGGCACCGCGCTCCTCGCCGACGCGCGTCGCGACGGGATCGGCACGGCGGGTCTGGTGCGGCGGGTGGGCGCGACGACGGCGCTGTTCGTCGACGTGGTCGAGCCCGGTGGGCGACGCCGCGTCCTGGCGCACGTCCCGGACGACGTCGTCCTCACGGCGGACGACGTCCGGGCCGCTCGCCCGACGCTCGAGGAGGCGCGCGCCGTCCTGGTGCACCTCAAGCAGCCCGCCCCGGTCGTGCTCGACGCGGTGGGCGCGGCGGCCCGCGGCGGCGGGCTGGTCGTGCTCGACGGAGCACACCCGGACCCCGACGTCGTGCGGCGGGCGGTCGCGGCCGCCGACGTCGTGCGTGCGGACGCCGACCAGGCGGGCGTCCTGCTCGGGTGGGAGCTCGCCGACGTCGACGCCGCTGTCGCAGCGGCGGCGGAGCTGCTGGCGCAGGGCCCGTCGCTGGTCGCGCTCGCCGCCGCGGAGGAGGCGAACGTCGTCGCGTGGGACGGCGGGCACGTCGTGCTGCCCCTGCTCGACCAGGAGCCGGTCGACGTCACCGGTGCCGGCGACGCGTTCCTCGTCGGCCTGGTCGTGGCGCTGCTCGACGGCCGGGACCCCGAGACCGCCGGCTGGTGGGGCGCGGTCGCCGCGGCGTCGACCACGCAGCGGCTCGGCGGCCGGCCCGCCCTGGAGGTCGGCAGCGTCGCTCGGGGCGCGCAGACCGAGCGGCGGGCGCACGCCCGGTCGTGACGAGGGTGGACGGTCGCCGTCGCGGTGCTCGACAGGGCGCGCGTGGTGGCCGTGCGGGCCCGCGGGTCAGCCAGGGCCCGTCGACGGGAGGCGCACCGGGGACGCCGTGCACCGCGTCGCCGCCGGTAGGCCGGTCCGGTGGGGCCGGTGCGTGGGGCCGGCGCGTCGGGCCGGTGCGTGGGGCCGGCGCGTCGGGCCGGTGCGTCGCGGAAGTCGCGCTCTGCCGTGCGTGGTCGTCGGTACGGCGTTCCTATGGTGGGTGCCGCCGCGTGCGTTTCAGGAAGTGGCGCGCGCGCGGTCGGTCGGCATCCCCCTGCCGAAGTGCCCCGGCCGCGGCGACCCTCCGCTGACCGCGACGACGATGTCGCCGGCGATGTCGGCGACCTTGCGGTTACGGCCCTGGCTGGCGCGCCGCAGGACCGCGAACGCCTCGTCGGCGGTGCAGCGCTGCTGCGCCATGAGGATCCCGAGCGCCTGGTCGATCACGCTGCGCGACCTCATGGCGGCCTGCATGTCGTCGAGCAGCGCGTTCTGCTCACCGTGCCGGAGCGCGAGGGCCACTACCTTCTCGGCCTGGCGCGCGAAGTCGATGACGGTGTGACGCAGCTCGTCGACGAACAGGCCGGGGCTGCGCCCGTAGCTGTTGAGCGCGCCGACCAGGACCCCGCCTGCGCGCATCGGTACCGACAGGCTGCTCCGGACCCCGTGAGCGACGGCGTGGTGGGGCGCGTTCTCCCTCCGTCTGCTCGCCGGGTCCGCCGAGGCCCGCTGCAGCGTCGTGCACACCCCGGGCAGGGCGCGGCGGACGCCGGAGGTGGCCTCGCGGAGAGGCCACGGGACGTCCGGCGGATCGACGGGACGTCCCGCAGCCTCGCGCGGACCGGCGCACCTTCGTCACCTGCGGCCGCGTCAGCACGTCGGTCCGGTGGCGCACCACTGGTGGGCGACGTCGACGACGAGTCGCGACCCGGAGCCGGGGCCGGGCAGCACGAACGCCCGAACGGCAGGCGTGCGCGCACACCCGCCCCGATGGTCGACGTGCCGCCCCAGATGCCGCCGGCGACGACGGTGCGGAAGGTTCGGTACGACGGCACCCACGCGATCGAGTTGAGGTCGGGGTGGACGAGCCAGGTGTGCGACACGGCCCGTGGCGGCACGCCCACGACGACCTTCAGCTGTGCCCCGCCCGGCACGACGCCCGCGGGGTCGTCGACGTACTCGACGGACCAGGTGGAGAGGGGGACGTCGAGGTCGAGGACGAAGCGGTCGTAGCACTCGTGCTGCCCGGTGCGCGCGCCCAGGAACGCGCCCGGCTGCTGACTGGCTGTGTGGGCCTTCGGCAGCGAGCCCCACGTGATGCCGCAGTACGGCTGCGCCGTCGCCGACGGCGCGGTGAGCTGGTTCATGCCCGCCAGGACGACCAGGGCCACGAGCGCCCGCAGGACACGGGAACGCACTGCTGATCCTCCCCGAGGACTGGCGTGGTGCGCGCAGGTGCTCGTGCTCGTCGAGATGACGGACATCGTCTTCGCCGTCGACCCGATCCCGGCGATCTCCGCGGTGACGGACGAGGCGTTCCTGGTCTTCCCGGCCAACGCGTTCGCGAGGAGCGACGCCGATGACCCCTCTACCCGAGGCGCGCGCCATCAGCGCCAGCCGCCCGCCGGCTCGGCGGTGACGGGCGTGCACCCGGAGGTCGGCGCGACCTCGCCGCACGGTGGGCGCGCCCGCCGCGCGGCTCACCGCTCCAGCGCGACGAGACCGGAGATCACGGGTCCGACGACGACGACGTACATGAGCGCGAAGAAGACGGTGTGCGTGAGGCAGAACCCGACGAGCGCGCCGGCGTGCCGCTCCGTCACCACGTGGGCGTGCAGCTTGCCGACCAGCGCCCGCGGGTGCGTCACGTCCCAGCTGTTGAGGCGCAGGTACCGGCCCAGGTACATCCCGAGTGACACCAGCAGGAGCAGGACACCGACCAGCACGCGCCCGTCGGTGGTCTGCAGCCCGGCCGCGTGGTCACCGTGCCGAAGGATCGCGTAGCCGGTGTGCAGGGTGAACACGTTGAGCACGGTGGTGAGCACACCGGCCATGGCGAGGCTGATGACCAGGGCGATGTCGAACCACATCGGCACCCCGTCGCCCTCGCGGCGGTGGCTGAGGTTGAGCTCGGTGACGAGGTAGCCGGCGTTCGGCAGCAGCAGCACCCAGACCAGCGTCGTGACACCGGCGACCGCCCACATGGCCCAGTCCGGTGCCCCCGCGACCCGCACGACGACCGCCGCGCCCCACCCGACGAGCAGGACGAGCAGCGGCGCCACGCACAGGGCGACGTTCAGGAGCATCGGGCGGTACAGACGGGTCCGGAAGGCCCACGACCGGGCAAGGACGAGCACGACGGCGAACGCGACCATGCCGAGGACCCCGAGGATCAGGCTGTCCAGCACGCGCGCTCACCGCCTCGGCCCGACCCGCGGCGGCGGCTCATGCGGCGTCGCCCGGCGCGGCGGGCTCTCGGCGTGCCGGCGCCACGACCTCGAGCCGGTGCCAGCTCCACCACAGCAGCAGGACGGTCGTCGCCGAGCCGAAGGCGGCGAGGGACTGCAGCGCGAGGTACACGTTGTACTCGACGACCGGGTCGCGCCCGAGCACGTCGCTCGACGCGAGGAGCAGGAACAGCCCGAGCGCGAGCGACGCGGCGGCCCCGAGAGCGAGGGGGGCGACGACGAGCACGACGCGCGCGCGGCGGACGGGCGCCTGCACCGCACGCACGAGCCCACGCCGGTGCAGCCACAGCGCGGCGAGCGACGCGACCGCGAGCGTGACCCCGGCCGAGCCGAGCGTGTCGCTGAGGCGGTGCCACTTCGACTCCAGCGTGTACCCGGCGATCGCGACCGCCCAGGGCGCCACGAAGAACATCACGACCCCGCGTGCCCGCCAGGTCGCGAGCAGCAGGGCGGCGGCGAGCACCGTGAGCGCGATCGTCGTGTGCCCGCTCGGGAAGCTGTTGCCGGTGTAGCCCGCCGACGCCTCGACGAGGGCCGGGCGGGGGAGCACGACGCGCTTGAGGCCCTGGGTGACGACCTGGCCGACGACGATCGTCCCGACCGCGGCGACCGCCAGCTGCGGGGACCGGCGGGCGAGCCCCACGACCGCGATGAACGCGCACGCGAGTCCGAGCGAGAGCACCGTGATCCCGGCGAGCACCTCGTCGGACTCGGCGAGGCGCTGCTCGGCGACCTGGTCGGCTCCGCGCAACGCGGCGTTCTCCAGCGCCTGTCCCGGCGCGGTGAGCACGAAGCCGACGTACGAGGCGACCAGCACCACCGCTCCGACGCCCACGAGGGCCCACCACCGCCGCCGCGGGTCGCGCCCGGACGACAGGTGCTCGCCCCGCTCCTCCTCGACGGCCCCGAGTTCGCTCGTCACGGCGCCAGTGTGTCGACGGCCGGCACCGCACGCCATCGGAGGCACGTCTCGACGCGTCGGGAGACGAACCACGTGCGGCATGTCCCACGTAACTCCTCGGAACGGCCGCAGCGCAACGGGCTCGCGCCGGCGGGTCCCGTCATTGACAGCCGTCCAGACGTCCAGCACTATTGCGACCGCTTCTGAGTAACGTTCGCAGCAAACGCCGCGTCGGATCGACGCGCCATCGGATGCGCGCGCCCTCGGAGCGCCGCCCTCCGGCCCCGACTCGGAAAAGTGCTCATGCCCGTCGGCCGTACCGTCCTCACCCGTCAACGCCTGGCGTCCGCGCCCCTGCTCGCCGCGGTCGTCGTCGCATCCCTCGCTCTGCCCGCCGTCGCGGCCGCGTCGTCCCGTCCGGCTGGTCCGGCGCCCGCCGAGGGGTGGGACGTCCCGCACGGTCACGTGAACGACGCGGGGGCGCTCGTGCTCAACGACGGTCACGTCGACGTCGCGTCGGTCGTCGAGGACGGCCGCCTGACGACGCGGCTCAAGGACACGAGCAGGGGGAGCGAGACGCAGTGGCTCGCGACGGACGAGGCCGTGCTGCAGGTGCTGCCGGCGGCGGAGCAGGCGGTCCCGGACGGGTCCGCGCTGGACTTCCTCGGCGCGCCCGGGACGCCGTTCTGGGGGCTGCCCGAGACGCAGCAGGACGGCCTGCTCTGGCCGGGCTGGTCGACGGAGTCGATCCCGGCGGGCGGCACGCCCGGCGGCGTCGCGTGGACGCTGACCGGCGTCGACGGGCCGGGGGACCTGGTCCTCTTCGCGTCCGACCCGCAGCAGATCGGCGCGCACCACGTGCTCCTGAGCAGCCGTGACGGCGGGCCGGACACGTTCACCATCCCGGAGCGGACGCACGCGCACGGCTCCTGGGCGTTCTCCGCGGAGGGGGCGTACTGCCTCAGCTTCCGACGGTCGGCGCAGCTGGCGTCGGGGGAGCGGTCGACGCACGACTTCACGCTCACGGTCGCGGTGGGGCGCACCGCCGTGGGCGGGCTCGACCCCGCGGCGTGCGCCCGGGCCGATGACGGCCGGCCCGCCGACGACGACACCACGCCGCCCGTGGCGGCCGACCTCACCGAGCAGAACCAGGGCGGCGTGGTCGGGCCCGAGGGCTCGGCGGCGCCCGGCGGCAGCGTGACCGCCGGGGTCGGCGCGGACCACGCGGGCACGTGGGTCTCGGTCTGGGTGGACGACACCCACTGGCTCGGCTGGGTCCGCGTCGGCGCCGACGGCTCAGTCGTGGTCACGCTCCCCGACGCGACGTCGCCCGGCAGGCACGTCCTCGTGGTCGAGGACCGTGCCGACGTGCTCGTCGGCTGGACGGACGTGCGGGTCGTCCAGGCGCCCGGCGGCGACCCCGGCCCGGACCCCGGACCGGACCCCGGACCGACGCCTCCGCCGGCACCCGGCGCGGTCTGGGACGTGGTCAACGGCACGGTCAACGCCGCGGGCGCCACCGTGCTCAACGACGGCCACGTCGACGTGTCCTCGCTGCTCGAGGGCGACGCGCTGCGGACGCGGATCAAGGACACGACGTCGCCAGGCGACGCCGTGTGGCGCGACCCCGCGCGCACCGTCCTGCAGGTGCTGCCCGGCGCGCGGACGGCCGTGCCGGACCTGCCGGCGTACGGGTTCCTCGGCGCGCCGGGGGCGCCGCTGTGGCAGCTGTCGCACCAGCAGCAGGCCGGTCTGCTGTGGCCGGGCTGGTCGACCGAGGCGATCCCGCTCACGGCGACGCGGACGGGCGTGACCTGGGCGCTGACCGACGCGTCCGGTCCGGGCGACGTGGTCGTGCACCGGCCCACCGCCCAGCTCGGCGGCGTCGAGGTGCTCTTCAGCACGCGCGACGGCGTGACCGAGGCCGACCGCGTCCTCATCCCGCGGAACACCCACGCGCACGGCGCCTGGGCGTTCACCGCCGAGGGGCGGTACTGCCTCGCCTTCGAGCGGGCGACGGAGCTGGCCGACGGCAGGGTCGTGCGGGACGCGTCGGTCCTGGCCGTCGCGGTCGGCACCGCGGACGTGCAGCTGTTCGACCCGGCGTCCTGCGCTGCGGAGCTCTCCCCGCCGACCGGTGCCACGCCCGTCCTGGCGGAGCCGGTCACCGCGGTCGTCGGCACCGGGGCGGTGCCCGCGGCGCGCGCTGTGGCGGCCACGCGCTGCACGGCCGCGGCCACCGTCATCTCGGCCGGGCACGTCGACTGGGCCTCGCGCATCGTCGGCGGGCGCCTGCGGCAGCTCGTCGGGGACGACGCCACGGGCACCAAGATCTACCGGGAGCCGTCCGGCGTGGTGCTGTGGCTCAAGCCCTCCTCGCGCGTCACGCTGCCCGCCGGCTTCGGTGCGGTCGGTGCCGCGGGCACGCCCGTGTGGCAGGTGCCGCAGTCGCAGGACCCGTCGCTGGTGTGGCTGGGCTGGAACACCGAGCTGCTCAACGCCGGCAACGCCGGGTCGCCGGTCACCTGGACGCTGGACTCCGTCGACGGCCCCGGCGACGTCACCGTGTTCCTGTCCGGCGCGTTCGGCGGCGTGCAGACCGTCGTCTTCGACGACGGCGGCCGGTTCGAGATCCCGCTCGGTGTGCACGCGCACGCGAACTGGGCGTTCTCCGCGCAGGGCGTCTACCGGCTGCGCATGACCCAGTCCGTCGCGCTCGCCGGCGGGGGGCGGTCGAGCGACACCGCCACCCTGACGATCGCGGTCGGCGACGTCGACCCGGCGACCGCGGTCCGCGGCGACGGGGACTGCGCGGGCACGGCGGCAGCCGGTGGCGTCGTTCCCGTCTCGGCCGAGGAGCAGCCGCTGCGGGCCGCGACGCAGGTGGCGCCCCTCGCGGCGGCCGCCGTGGTGGACCTGCGGCCGGAGGGGAACGCGCCGGCGCTGACGGGCGGTGCCGTCGCCGCAGCTGCCGCGGGCGGCGAGGACGACCCCGTCCCGCTGCTGCTGGCCGTGCTCGGCGGGTTGCTGCTCGTCGGCGGTGCCGGCACCGGCGTCCTCTGGTGGCGCGGGCGCGGCGACGCGCCCGGCGTGCCGGGGAGCGGGGCATGAGCCGCGCCGGGCGCCGAACGGCGGCGTGCGTCGTCGCCGGGTCGCTCCTGCTGACCGGCTGCGCCGGGGAGCCGGCCCTCGTCGCCGGCACCGACCGGCTCCAGGTGGTCACCACGACGGTGCTGCTGCGCGACCTCGTCCGGCAGGTCGGCGGCGACCGCGTCGACGTCGTCTCGCTCGTCCCGGACGGGGCGGACCCGCACGCGCACGAGCCGACGCTGCGCGACGCCCGCGACGTGGTCTACGCCGACGTCGCGTTCAGCAACTACGCGTTGCTCGAGGAGCACGCGATCATCCGCACCCTCGACGCGAACCTGCCGCCCGAGGCCGTGAGCGTCTCGCTCGCCGAGGAGTCGGTGAAGTACGCGGCGGAGATCATCCCCCTCGTCGAGGACGCCGGCCTGGACACGATCTGGCTGGGGCTGCGCGCGCACGGCGACGGCGCGCAGCACGGCGCCACCCGGACGTCCCAGGTGCTGCTGTCCGCCACCGACGCCACCGGGCCCGGGGACGTCTACGGCTACCTCACCGGCGCGTTCGGCGACACCGACGTCTACCTCGACTCGTCCGACGGCTTCGACGCCGCCACCGGCTACCGCGACGACACCATGACGCTGCCGGCCGACGCGCACACGCACCTGTCGTGGGCGTTCACCGAGCCGGGCGTGCACACCCTCACGCTGCGCGCGCGCCTGCAGGTGGACGACACCTCGCGGCCGGTCGACCTCGACGAGGCGACGTTCACGTTCGCCGTGGGCGTCGACCCCTCCCGCGCCGGCCGGCCCGACGCGGTGGTGCTCGACCGGGGGCACGCCGACCTGACGGTCGACCTGGGCACCGGCCGCCTCGGCGTCCGGCACGACCCCGAGGGGGCGGGGCACGACCGCCATGCGTACGCACCCGACGAGGTGGTCGTGCACGTGCCGGCCAAGGCGCTCGAGGAGGTGCCCGCCGGCCCCCAGTTCGCCTTCCTCGGCCGCCCCGGCACACCCGTGCACCAGCTGCCCCAGGCGGTGCTCGGCAAGCACGTGCACGGCGAGATCGACCCGCACCTGTGGCAGGACGTGCGCAACGGCATGGCGTACGTGCAGCTCATCCGGGACACGCTCACCGCCGCGGACCCGGCCGGCGCCCGCGACTACCGGGGGCGCGCGTCGGCGTACCTGCGCGAGCTCGAGCAGGTCGACACGTACGTGCGGGACACGCTCGCGCAGGTGCCGCCCGAGCGGCGGCACCTCATCACGACGCACGACGCGTTCGGGTACCTCGCGCACGCCTACGGCCTGTCCGTCGCGGGGTTCGTGACGCCCAACCCGTCGACCGAGTCGTCGATGGCCGACCGCCGCCGCCTCGCGCAGACCATCCGCACCCTCGAGGTGCCGGCCGTCTTCCTCGAGCCCAACCTGGCCGCCCGCTCCTCGACCCTCACCGAGGTCGCCGCCGAGCTCGGCGTCGACGTGTGCCGCCTCTACGGCGACACGTTCGACGACGACGCCCCCGACTACGCCGCCATGATGCGCGCCAACGCCGACGAGATCCGGCGGTGCCTGGGCGCATGACCACCCTCCCCACCTCCTGCGAGGACCGCACCATGCCCCGCCCGTCCCTGCCCACCCCCGCCCGCGGCCGCACCGCGCGGCACCGCACCGCCCGGCTCGCCGCGCTGCTCACGGCGGCGGCCGCCGTGGTCGCGGCGCTCGCCGGCCCGGCCGTGGCCGCCGTCGAGGACCCGGACCTCGACCAGACCATCGACGCCGGCGCCGCCGTCGTCACCGGCACGCGCGTCCTCGAGGCCGGGCACGTCGACATGGGTCCGCGGGTCGTCGACGGCCGGTGGCAGTTCCTCGTGCACGACGACGTCGCCAAGGCCGACGCGAACGCCACCAGCGTGTGGCGGTACCCCGATCAGACGGTGCTGCGCGTGACCGACGCCGCGCAGCTGACGGTCCCCGACGACCCGGCGTACGCCTTCCTCGGCGCGGCCCCGGGCGCGCCCGTGTGGGTCGTGCCGCAGACGCAGGACCCCGAGGTGGTCTGGCTCGGCTGGAACACCCAGGACCCCGACGTCATGGCCACCATCGACCGCGGCGTGACGCTCTCGCTCAGCGGCGTGCAGGGCCCCGGCACCGTGTCCGTGTACCTGCAGTCCGGGTCGTTCGGCGAGCCGCAGGTGCTCTGGGACTCGCGCGTCGCCGAGCCGCAGCCCGTGTGGGTCGACGTCAACACGCACACGCACGCCAACTGGGTGTTCACGCAGCCGGGCGTCTACCTGCTGCGGCTGACTGCGGAGGCGGACCTCGTCGACGGCACCACCGCGTCGGACACGCAGGTGCTGCGGTTCGCGGTCGGCTCGGCGACCTCGACGGACGAGGCCCTGGCCGCGACGTGGGCGGGCACGGAGCCCTCCGCCGAGGCGGCCGACACGGACGCACCCGCGGACGAGCCGGTCGACGGCGGCGCGGCGGACGCGTCGACCGACGGCACCGGAGCCGCGGACGTCGCCGGGGGCGACGGCGGGCGCGGTGCCCTCGTGCCGGTCCTCGTCGGTGCGGTCGTGCTCGTCGCCGTCGCGCTGGTCGCGGGGTTCGTCGTCGCGGGGGTGCGCGGTGCGCGCGCCCGGCGGCGGGTGCTGGCGGCGCACGCCGGCGGTCCGACCGCGGGCGTGACGTCGGGGGCTGCGGACGGCGGTGCGGCGTGACCGCGGCCGACGTGGCGACCTCCGCGGCGACGGCGGCGACGCCACCGCCCGCGGGGCACACCGACGCCCTCGTGGTCGCCGGCGTGCACGTCGAGCTCGGCGGCCGGCCGGTCCTGCGCGACGTCGACCTGACGGTCGACCGCGGCGAGCTCGTCGGTCTGCTCGGCCCCAACGGCGCCGGCAAGACGACCCTGCTGCGCACCGTGCTCGGCCTGCTGCGCCCCGCGCGCGGCACGGTCACGGTCGACGGCCGCCGCGCCGCACCCGGTCGCGTGCCGGTCGGCTACGTCCCGCAGCGGCACGAGTTCGCGTGGGAGTTCCCGCTGTCCGTCGCGGACGTCGTCATGACGGGCCTCACCGGACGCCTCGGCCTGCTGCGCCGCCCGCGGACCGCCGACTGGGAGGCCGTCGTCGAGGCGCTCGCCCTCGTGCGGATGGCCGACCTCGCCGAGCGGCCGGTCGGGCAGCTGTCCGGCGGGCAGCGCCAGCGCGTCCTCGTCGCCCGTGCCCTGGTGCTGCGGCCGGCGCTGCTGCTGCTCGACGAGCCGTTCACCGGCCTCGACATGCCGACCCAGGAGCTGCTCCAGGCGCTCTTCGTCGACCTCGCCCGGGACGGCCGGGCCGTCCTCATGACGACCCACGACATCCCGTCCGCGCTCGACGCGTGCGACCGCGTCGCGCTGCTCGACCGCACCGTCGTCGCGTGCGGCCCGCCGCGCGCGCTCGCCGCCGACACGGACGCCTGGTCCGCCGCGTTCGGCGTCGGCCCCGACTCCACCCTGCTCCGCGTGCTGAAGGCGGTCACCCCGTGAACCCGGTCGACTTCGTCACCGACCTCCTCAACCCCGACCTGGCGTTCCTGCCCAAGGCGCTCGCCGTGGCGGTCATGTCGTCGGTCGTCTGCGGCGTCGTCGGCACGCACGTCGTCCTGCGCGGCATGGCCTTCATCGGCGACGCGGTCGCGCACGCCGTCTTCCCGGGCCTGGCCGTCGCGTTCGTGCTGTCCGGCAACCTCGTGCTCGGCGGGACCGTCGCGGGGGTGCTCACCGCGGTGCTCGTGGCCGTGTTCGCGCAGAACCGGCGCCTCAAGGAGGACTCGGTCATCGGCGTCTTCTTCGTCGCGGCCTTCGCGCTCGGCATCGTGATCATCTCCCGCGCGCCCGGCTACGCCGGCTCGCTGCAGCAGTTCCTGTTCGGGTCCATCGCCGGCATCCCCGACCGCGACGTGTGGGTCGTCGGGATCACCGGCGCCGCCGTCGTCGCGGCCGTGCTGCTGCTGAACAAGGAGCTCGTCACGGTCTCGCTCGACCGGGAGTCGGCGCGGGCGATGGGGCTGGCGGTGTTCCGGCTCGACCTCGTGCTGTACGTGCTGGTGACGCTCGCGGTGGTCATCAGCGTCCAGACGATCGGCAACATCCTCGTGCTCGCGCTGCTGGTCACGCCCGCCGCCACTGCGCGCCTGCTCACCGACCGCCTCGGCGTCATGATGGCGCTCGCCCCGACGATCGGGGCGCTGTCCGCCCTCGTCGGGCTGTACCTGTCGTGGTCGTGGGACCTGCCGACCGGCGGCACGATCGTGCTCGTCCTCACGGCGGCCTTCCTGCTCGCGTGGGTCTTCTCGCCGCGTCGCGGGATGCTCGCGCAGGCGGTGGCGGGGCGCCGCCGCGGCGGAGCGGCGGACGTGTCGCCGCCGGCGCACCGACCCGTCGCCGCGGGGGCTGCCCGGTGAGCGGGCGCGCCCTGCTGCCCGTGGCGGCGGGCGGGCTGGCCGTGCTCGGTGCCGCCGCGCTGGTCGCGGCCGTGACGATCCCGCCGTCGAACGGTGCCGCTCCGAGCCCGTCCACCTCCTCGGGGCCACGCAGCACACCCTCCGCGCCCGCGCGCACGCCGGCGCCCGTGCCGACCGCGACCGTCCACGCCGCCCACCTGCCCCTTCCGGAGCGCGCCGACGCCGACTGGGTCGCCCGCACGGCGCGGGCCGCCGGCGTGCCGCCCCGTGCGCTGGCGGCATACGCCGGCGCAGCGCTCGCCGTCGCCGACACCCACCCGACGTGCGGCCTCGGGTGGAACACGCTCGCGGCGATCGGCGAGGTCGAGTCGGCCCACGGGACGCTCCAGGGCGGCGCCGTCGGCGCCGACGGGCGCGTGCAGCCGCGCGTGGTCGGCGTGCCGCTCGACGGCAGCCCGGGTGTCGCGGCGATCCGGGACACCGACGGCGGCGTGCTCGACGGCGACACCGCGTGGGACCGGGCCGTCGGCCCGATGCAGTTCCTGCCGGGCACGTGGGCCGAGCACGCGCAGGACGGCGACCGGGACGGCGCGTCGGACGTCGACGACCTCGACGACGCCGCCCTCGCCGCCGCGGTGTACCTGTGCGACGCCGGTGGCGACCTCACCGATCCCGCCGGCTGGATCGCGGCCGTGCACGCCTACAACCCGTCCGCCGAGTACAACGCCCGCGTCGCCGGCGCCGCCGAGCGCCTCGCGGCGCTGCCCTGACGACGCGCCACCGCGCGCGCACCCACAGCCCCCACGAGGAAAGGCACACCGTGACCACGCAGTCCCCACCGAGGCGCCGCCTGACGGCCCTCCTCACCGCGGCCGCCGTGGCCGCCGTCGGCCTCGCGCTGCCGGCGTCCCCGGCCGTCGCGGCCGACGGACCCGCCCCGGCCCCCGCCGAGCACCGGCTGATCGCCGGCGTGCACACCGACGCCGTCTCGACGTTCCTCGACGACGGCGCGCTCGTGCTCGCGTCCAAGGCCGACGTGCCCGAGGGCAACGGCACGCGGTTCGACCCCGACACGATCCGTTTCCACCTCGAGCAGGACGCGGCGATGGACGTGCCGCCGTCCGGGTTCGAGTTCCTGGGGGCTGCGGGCTCGCGCGTGTGGATCGCGCCGCAGTCCAACCCGGGGGCGGGGCGCCTGTGGCCCGGCTTCTCCACGGAGTCGATCGCCTCCGGTGCGGTCGCGGGCGACCGCACGGCCTTCACGCTGACGGGCGTCGAGGGTCCGGGCGACCTCGAGCTGTTCACCACCGGCGGGTTCGGGCAGGTGCAGCGGCTGTGGTCCTCGGACGAGGTCGGCCTGACGACGTTCGATGTCGGGCGCACGCACATGCACGCCAACTGGGCGTTCACCGCCGCGGGCACGTACCGCGTCGGCGTGCGGGCGGCCGTGACCGTCGGTGGGGCGCAGCAGACCGCGGACGCCACGTACACGTTCGTCGTCGGCGACGTCCCGGAGCCGACCGCGACGACGACGACGGTGACGCCGTCCGCGACGTCGCTCGTGCTCGGTGAGCCGGTGACCCTGGCCGCCACGGTCGCCCCCGCGGACGTCGAGGGGTACCTCGAGCTCCGTGCCGGCGAGCGGGTGCTCGGGCACGAGCCCGTCACCGACGGTGCCGCGTCGCTGACCGTGCCCGACCTGGGCGTCGGGCGGCACGCCGTCACGGCGACCTTCGTGCCCGCGCTCGCGCACGCGGCCGCGGCGTCGACGTCGGCCCCGGTCGACGTCGTCGTCACCGAGGAGGCCGGCGGTGCCGAGTTCGGCATCACCGGGGTGGCCGCGTCCTACGCGCCCGGGGACGTCCTGCGTGCCCGCGTCGTCGGCGTGACCCTCGCCGAGGGGCAGACCATCCAGTGGCGCATCCGTCCCGTCGGCAGCGCCAGCGCCGCCGGCAGCAGCCTGTACATCAGCGACGAGGAGGCCCGCGCGGCCGCGGCGGCGGGGCGGCTCGAGGTCCCGGTCGACGTGTCCGTCGACGGGTACGAGATCAGCGCACGCCTGCGCAGCGGCACGACGGTGCTCCAGCAGACGTCGTGGACCGCGATCTCCGTCCCGGCCGCGGTGGAGGCGCCGACCGCGCGCCTCGAGAGCCCCATCCCGTCGTACCAGCCGGCGGGCCTCGTCATCGCGCTCGGCGGCCGTGCGCCCGCCGAGGGTGAGGAGCTCCGCGTGGTGTACCGGTCGAACGAGGGCTGGTACGAGTTCGTCGAGCCCTCGTTCGTCGACGCGACCCGCATCGAGGTCGCCGACTCGTGGACCTACACCGGTGACCTGGCCGTCCAGGTGCTCCGCGACGGCGTGGCGGTCACGCAGTCCGCACCGTTCGCCGTGGACGTCCGCGATCGGGAGGTGCAGATCGCCGGCGTCCAGGGCGTGTACCGCGTCGGTGACGTCCTCCGGGCGACCGGGACCATCTACCCCGAGAGCGACCAGTACGCGTACGTGTGGGTGTTCCAGAAGCAGGTCGGCGACGAGTGGGTGTGGGAGGAGGTGGAGGCCGGCACGGGCGCCGACGCGCGCTCGATCGAGTTCCCGGTCGAGGAGCGCCACGACGGCGGCACCCTGTTCCTCTCCGCCTCCGTCGGGTACGGCACGGACGAGGAGCGCTACATCGGCCAGACGGGCGTGCCGATCAACGTGACGGCCGCCGCCCCCGGTGAGCAGCTCTTCTTCTTCCAGTCCCTCGGCGGCCACTACCACCAGGGCTACGACGTCGACCTCCAGCTCGTCGCCGACCCCGGCCTCGCGGACGGCGACACGATCGACTGGCAGTGGCGCTGGCTCGGGCAGGACTGGACGACGCTGCCCGGGGCGTCGGGGCTGCGGCACCGACTGGTCGCCGAGCAAGCGCTGGACGGCGTCGAGGTCCGCGCGACCCTGACGATCCCCGGCGCGGAGCCGCTGACGGCCGAGCCGGTCACCATCCACGTCGACGACCACGGCTCGCCGGCGTCCCAGGTCGTGTCCGTCGCGGGTGCGGCGGAGGCGTACCGCCCGGGTCAGGCCGTCGAGCTGGCGGCTCAGGTCGCACCGGCGACGGTGCTCGACACGTACCAGTGGTTCACGCGGGCGCCGGGCGCCGCCGAGGCGCAGCCGGTCGCGGGTGCGACCGGTGCGACGTACGCGTTCACCGCGGACGCGGCGCTGGACGGCACGCAGGTGAGCGTCGCCGTCGTGAAGCCGGGCGGCGCGCTCGCGTACGGCCCGTCGCGGCCGGTGACGCTCGCCGTGTCCGGCGAGGCGCTGCCCACGGTCGCCGTGACCGGCCTGGCCGGGCACTACCACTCGGGCGACGCGATCACGCTGACCGCGGCCGCGACGCCGTCCGGTGCGGACGACGTGTTCCGCTGGTCGGTGCAGCGCGTCGACCAGGACGCGCCGGTCGTGCTCGAGGTTGCGCAGCTGGCGCTGACGGCCGAGCAGGCGCTGCACGGCGCCCGGGTCTCGGTCGAGCGGCTCGTCGACGGCGAGGTCGTCGCGACGTCGCCCGTCCGCACGATCGACGTGGACGACCACGGTGCCGCGCCGCTGCAGCAGGTCACCGTGTCGGGTCTCGCCGAGCGGTACGCGGTCGGTGCGGAGGTCGCGCTGGACGCGTCCGTCGCTCCGGCCTCCGTGCTGGACCGGTGGGAGTGGTACGTGCAGCGTCCGGGGCAGGACACGCCGGCGCTGGTCGAGGACGCGGACGGGGCGCGCCTGCGCTTCCCGGCTACCGCGGACCTGGACGGTGCGTCGCTGTTCGCGCGGCTGACGTTCGACGACGGCACGCCGTACGTCGAGTCGGCGCCGGTCCTGCTCGTCGTCGGTGACGAGGTCACGCCGACCCCGACCCCGACCCCGACGCCCACGCCGACGGACCCGGGCACGACCCCGACGCCCACGCCGTCGCCGACGGACCCGGGCACGACGCCGGAGCCGACCCCGACGCCCACGCCGACGGACCCGGGTACGACGCCGGTCCCGACGCCGTCCCCGACGCAGCCGGGCACCCCGGCCCCCGTCGCGCCGGCCAAGCCGGGCACCGCCCCGACGCCGCGCTCGGGTGTCGAGCTGACCGGCCCGGCCGGTGGCCTCGACCTCGGGTCGACGACGCTGCGGCAGGGCGAGGTCGTCACGATCGGCCTCGGCGCCGACCGTGCCCGCACATGGGTGGCCGCGTGGCTGTTCTCGACGCCGACGCTGCTCGGCGGGGACTGGCTGCAGGCGAACGCCGCCGGCCAGGTCGCCGCGCGCGTCCCGTCCGACGCGACGCCGGGTGCGCACCGCCTCGCGGTGTTCGCCGCCGACGGCAGCCTGGTCGGCTGGGCGTCGGTGACGGTCGTCGCGGCCGACGGCAGCACGCCGTCGACGACGCTCGCGGCGACCGGCGGCGTGCCGGCGGGCGCGTGGGCGCTGGTCGGCCTGCTGCTCGTCGGCACCGGCGGGGTGCTGCTGCACCGTCGCCGCACGGCGCTGCGCACGGCCGGCGCCTGACGCACGCGGCCGCGGCCCGGGGCGCACCCGGGCCGCGGCACCGCGTCGCACCGACGCACCGGGCCGGTACGGGGCACGCCCCGTGCCGGCCCGGTCGTCGCTCACCACCACGGAGGACCGCATGGACGACCGCTAGTCGCCGACATCGCACGCCTACGACCTGGTCAGCCTCGCCGCGCGGCCCGCGCAGCGCGCCGCGCTCGCCGAGGTGCTGCCCCTGCTGCGCCCGGACCACGGGCCGGTGCTCGACGTGGGCGCCGGCTCGGGCGCCGTCCTGGCCGACGTGCTGGACGCGCTGCCGACGGCGCACGTGCTCGCACTCGAGCCGAGCCCGTCGATGCGCGCGCTCGCGCTCGCCCGCGTCGCGCAGCGCCCCGACTGGTTCGCGCGTGTGACCGTCCGCCCGGAGGACGTCCTGTCGGCGCCGCTGCCGCCGCGGATCGGCGGGGCCCTGGCGCTCGGCGTGCTGGGGCACCTCGACCCCGGGGAGCGAGCCGCGCTGCTCGCCGAGTTGGCCGGGCGCCTACCGGTGGGCGGGGTCGCGCTGCTCGACCTGCAACCGCCCGCGACGCCGGAGCGGGTGGAGGCGTACGAGTTCACGGCGGCGACCGTCGGCGACCTCACCTACCGCGGCATCGCGGAGGCGTGGCCGCTGGACGGCGAGCGCCTGCGGTGGCGCATGACCTACCTGACCCTCGAGGGCGAGCGTGTGCTCGTCGAGGAGTCGACCGAGCACGAGTACCACCACCCGGCGCCGGACGTCGTGGCCGCGGAGGCCCGCGCGGTGGGCCTGACCATGACGCCGGCGACGACGTCGACGTTCTGGGTGCTGACGCGCACCTGACCGCGCGTGTCGTCGTCCTGCCACGGACGTCGGGACGACGTCGAGCTCGTCACACGGACGTCGGGACGACGTCGAGCTCGTCACTCGCGCGGCGACCTCGCCACCGGCAGGTGACGAGGTCGCGTGCGGGGTGACGAGCTCGACGTGGTGACGTGCCCGGCGGCTCAGTGCTCGTCGTAGTGGTCCTCGTGCGCCGCGTGCTTGTGGCCGTCGTGGACGTAGTCCGTGTGGTCGCCGTGCTCGACGGCCTCGTGCCCGCAGTCGGCGCCGTGCGCGTGCTGCTCGCTGCTGTGCTCGGCGACCGACTCGTGCTCGTCGTAGTGGTCGCCGTGCTCGGCGTGCTTGTGGGCGCCGTGGACGTAGTCGACGTGGTCGCCGTGCGGCACGGCCTCGTGGCCGCAGTCCTGGCCGTGGCGGTGCTCGGTGAGCGTGTGCTCGGCGTGGGTGTCGGTGACGGTCATGCGGGTTCCTCCTCGGGGGCGGGGAGCGGGTCCTCGGCGCGGACCGGCTCCCGGACGTGGGCGAGCGCGTCCGCGACGACGTGCGCGACGTGCACGTCGGCCACCGCGTAGGTGACCTCGCGGCCCGTGCGGGTGGCGGTCACGAGACCGCCCTGCCGCAGGGTGCGCAGGTGCTGGGAGACCAGCGGCTGGGGCGTGCCCGTCGCGTCGACGAGCGCCCCGACCGTGCGCGGCTGCTCGGCCAGCAGCCGCAGCAGCAGCAGCCTCGACTCGTGGCCGAGCACCTTGAACAGCTGCGCCGCGGCGGCGAGACCGGGTTCCCCGTGCACGGCCTCCATCCGACCAGATGTATGCAGATATTGCAATACTGCTATGTATTCGCGACAGCGACGCAGTCGCAGCAGGGCCGCCTCTGCGGCTGGTGCCCCCGGGACGCGGCGCCCGCGCGGTCACCACCCGGGCCAGGGCGCCTGCTCGACCGGCCCGGGCTCCCGACCCAGCCGTCGTGCCGCCCCCCGCGCCACGACCGGGTCGGGCGGGAAGGCGCCGACCGGCAGCCGCGACGCCCCGGCCACCAGCACCCGCACGCAGCACCACCCGTGCGCCGCGACGTCGGGCGTCGTCAGGTCGACCACCCACAGGTCCGAGCCGGCCGCCCGCACGGCCGCCGCGGACGCGACGCCGGGGCCGGCGCCCCGCGCGGACGCGGTGACCGTCGGCCGGCGGCCCAGGCGGTCCCGCAGCCGGTCCCGCACCACCGGGTCGAGGGTCAGCTGCACGTGCCCCAGCGGGTCGACGAGGCGGCGGTGGCCCGGCCCTGCCGCGGCGAGGTAGTCGCGACCCTGCCGGTGCGGCGCCAGGCCGGGCGCGCCGGAGCGCAGCAGGGACCCACCCGCGTCCGCGAGGTCCCGCGCGACCACGAGCTGCCACAGCGCACGTGCCGCCGCGGTCGCCTGCGCCCGCTCGTCCGGGCCGGCCGCGACGGCGACGGTGGTGACGTCACCGTCGTCGACCGCCGCGAGCGCCACCGACGCGCCGAGGTGCGACGGGAGGCGGCGCACGTCGAGGGTGAGCGGGCTCGCGCCCCACGCCCGGGCCACGCCCGCGGCGAGCGGGACGGGCGGCGGCGCGGGGGCGTCCGCGTCGGCCCACCACGTCCACGCGGCGTCCTGGGCGGCGAGGTCCCGGCACGCGGCCTCGACGGCCGCGGCGCGGTCACGCCCCGCGCCGAGCCCGGCCATGTTGAGCGGGTGCGCCACCGGCACGTCGGGGCGTGCGTCGAGCCAGCGGACCACCGCCTGGGCGTACGGCACGCGGCCCGTCGCCACCGTGCCGTCGGGGGCGTGCCACGTCGCCGCCGCCCACGCCGTGCGCGTCCGGTCCTCGACCCGGACGAGCGGGCACCCGGGCTGCGCCAGCACCTCGGGGTCGACGAGCCGGAGGTCGTCGAGCGTGAGCACCGGCACGCCCGCGGCGCGCAGGTCGGCCGCCGTCGTGTCCAGCACGTCGAGCTGTCCGTGGTCCTCACCGGCCCAGTGCCGCACGGCCGCGTCGACGAGCACGTCGGGGTCCGCCGGGCCGTCCGTGAGCTGGACCGCCACCGCGTGGGCGTCGACGCCCCGCGCGACGGGCATGCGCACCTGGTGGTGGTGGAACCCGGCCGGCAGGTCGGGGCCGTGCGTGAGGCGGACGGCGTGCAGGGCGTCGAGCGCGGCCTCAGGCATGGGGCAGCGGGAAGGTGAGCAGCTCGTGCTCGGCGAGCGGGGTCTCCCGCCAGCCGAGCTCCACCGCGAGGTCCTGGACGCGCCGCCGCCCGAGGAAGGGGAACGCGGCGGGCGCGTTGCCCACCGTCCCGGGCACGAGCACGCGGACCACGCGCATGCCGGTCGACGCGACGTCGGGCGTCGTGAGGTCGACGACGACGACCTCGAGCCCCGCGGCCTCGACGGCCGCCCGGTACGTCGCAGCCGACCGGTCGGGCAGGCGCGGCAGGTCCTCGAGCCGGCGCGTCGCCGCGGGGGCGAGCAGGTGCTCCACGCGTCGGCCCGCGCGCGGGTCGAGGTACACCTGCTGCTGCACCATGAGGTCGTCGCAGTCACGCATGTCCGGGCGGAAGTCGTCGAGGTAGCGCCGGTCGGCGCGCCACGGCTTGAACGCACGCCCGTTGAGCTCGCCGTCGGCCATGACCTGCCAGTGCAGGCCGTCGCGCCGCAGCAGGTCGCGCGACCCCTCCTGCAGCGTGAAGGCCTCCGTCCACGCCTTGAGCGCCGCGTCGCGGAAGTCCGGTCGCGCGGAGAAGCCGATGTTCACCAGGGCGTCGGCGTCGTCGTGCACCACCGCCGCCGCCACGGGCACGCCGAGCTCGTTGTCGAGGTGCAGCAGCGCGGTACGACCCGTCACGGCCGCCGCGAGCGCTGCGTCCGGCAGGACATCCGGCAGCGGGTGGCCGTTGAGCCACCACACCATCGTGGCGTGCCGTTCGACGACCTCCTCGAGCGCGCTCGCGACCGCGAAGTCCGCGTCGGGCCCCGCGGCGATGCCCGCGAAGGCGCAGAAGTTGGTCGGCGGTGCGGCGGCGTAGCCGGCGGAGTACCAGTTGACGTAGACGAGCGAGGCCGGGACCAGCACCTCGCGGTCGTGCGTGAGCGAGCGTCCCGGCACCCAGTGCACGGGCAGGTCCCGCGTGAGCGGCACGAACGGGAAGCCGGGTGCCGCGTACTGCGCGTCGGAGTAGAGGACGAGCTCGGCCGGGTCGAGCGCCGGCACGCCGCGCCGGCGCAGCTCGGCCCACGACGCGTGCGTCACGGGCAGGGTGTCGAGGACGTTCCCGCAGTAGCGCTCGACCGACTCCCCGACGGCGGCGGCCGAGGCCCCGTCGGGGTCGCCGAACGCGCTGCCCTGGCACAGCACGTTGTTGGCCCACGGCGAGACGGCGCGCACGTCACCGACGTCGCACTGGCGCGTGACCAGGGCCGCCGGCACCGACGCGTGGTGCCGCACGTCGCGCACCCGCAGCACCAGCCCGGTCCGCGCGTCGACGAGGTCCGCCGGCGTGTGCGGGCGGTGCACCGTGCTGCGGTGCGGCAGCGGCAGGACGACGTGGGCCTCGTGCGTGGTGCCGGCCGGGCCGCGGGCGATCTCGTGCAGCACGTCGCCCGGGGCGGTCAGCCCGTCGTGCGCGTGGGCGGCGGCGTCGGCCACCACGTCGAGGACCGCGTCGAGCACGTCCGGCAGGGCGTCGGGCGCCGGGCCGCAGTCGCCGCCGGGCGCGGGCGCGCGCACCGCGCGGTGCACCCGGTGGTCACGGGTGGCGGCGGTGCGACGCGCCACGGCGTCCTCGAAGGACGCCCCCGTGCCCGGCGTCACGAGCGGGCCGACCCACGCGGTGCCGCGCGTCAGCTCGACCGCGAGCCAGGGCACGCGCATGTCGTGGCACATGCGGTCGACGTCCGCGAGGTCCCCGTCCCGCGGGCCGCGCACCGCGACGACGAGCAGCCGCCGCGTGACGTACGCGCGGTTGACGACGGCGCGGGCGTCCCACGGGAGCACGTCCACGGCGGCGTCCGTGCCGGCGCGCGCGTGCAGCGCGGCGACCAGGTCGTCGTCGCCGGTCAGCAGCGCGTCGAGCCCGGGGCGCGCGCGCGGGGGTGCAGCCGGCCGCGGGGTGTCGGGCGCGTCCCACGCGGCGCGGGCGGCGAGCAGGTCGTGCAGCGGGCGGGCAGCCGTGGCGAGCGTGCCGTCCACGAGGTCCGGGGCGCCGAGCGACCACGCGGTGACGAGCAGCTGGACGGTCGCCGCGGGCAGGCCGACGACGTGGTGGACGTCGTCGGGGGTGGTCACCACCGCGGTCGCGGGGTCGAGGGGGCGGATCTCGACGCGCGCCGGGCCGGGGGGAGCCACCCGCGGCGCGGGGGCAGTTGCCGCGCTGCCCGGTGCCGCGCTGCCCGGTGCCGCGCTGCTCGGTGTCGAGGTGCTCGCGGCTGCGGTGCGCGCGGCGGTGCCGCCGGCGACGGGCGTGGTGGTCATGAGGTCCCCCGTGGGCGTCGGGCTGCGGGTCGGTCGTGCGTCCCCGGGAGTCGGCACCGGGGGAGGGGCGGGCGCGCCACGCGTACCGTGGGTCGTGCGCACCGCGCGACGCGGGTCCGGCCCTGTGCGAGAGGGCCGGACCCGCGCCCGGGCGTCACGCCCAGGAGAACGCCGTGGCCACGTGGCCGTGGTGGTTCGAGTTGGGCGCGAGGACGGTCTCCGCCGCGCGCTGCTCCTCGACCGTCGTGATCGTGATCTCAGCCATGGTTGGTCACCTCCTCCCTGTGCTCGTCGGTGCTGGGGTGCTCCGGTGCGGCGAGGACCTCGCGGTACCGCGCGCAGCCGGGGACCAGGGAGTCGTGCGTGCCGTCGGCGACCACGCGGCCGCCGTCGAGCAGCACGACGCGGTCGCACGCCCGGACCACGGCGGGCCGGTGCGTGACGACGACGGTGGTGCGCCCCGCGCGCGCCTGGCGCAGCGTCGCGAGGAACGCGGCCTCGGTGCGGGCGTCGAGCCCGGCGGTCGGCTCGTCGAGGAGCAGGACGGACGGGTCGCGCAGCAGGCCGCGCGCCAGCCCGAGCCGCTGGCGCTCGCCACCCGACCACGCGCCGCCGAGCTCGGCGAGCACCGTGTCGAGGCCGTCGGGCAGCGCCCGCACGTGGTCGGCCAGCCGGGCCTGCTCGAGCGCCCGCCACAGCGCGGCGTCGTCGGCGTCGGGTGCGAGCAGGTTCTCCCGCACCCCGGCGCGGAACACGTGGGCGTGCTGGCCCACGAGGACGACCCGCTCACGCGTGCGTGCCCCGGGCTCCGCGGCGACCGGCACGCCGTCGACCTCCACCTCGCCGGCGTCTGCGCCGACCAGGCGCGCGAGCACGAGGGCCAGCGTCGTCTTGCCGGCACCGCTGGCGCCGACCACCGCGACGTGCTCACCGGGGCGCACGTCGAGGTCCACGCCGTCGAGGACGGTCCGGTCCGACCCGGGGTAGCGCACCCGCAGCCCGCGGACCCGCAGCGCGCCGCGCTCCGCGGGCGGACCCTGGAGGTCGTCGCGGGGGCCGTCGGCGGGACGGGTGCCCGGCGCGGTGAGCAGCGCGTCGACCCGTGCGCCCGCGGCCGACGTCTCGCCGAGGCGCTGCAGGCCGGCGACCACAGCGAGCGCCGGGGCCAGGCCCGCACCGGCCAGCGCCACGGCCGCCGGCACGGCGTCGGGTGCCAGCCCGCCCGCGGCGGCGCGGTCGACCACGAGCAGCAGGGTGGCGAGCACGACCGCGGCGCCGACGGACTCGACGGCCGCCTGCTCCAGCCCGGTCCGCACGGCCAGCCCGCGGCGCACGCGCTGCACCCGCGCGGTCCCGCCGCGGACCTCGGTCAGCACCGCGGGCAGGCGGCCGAGCAGCACGGTCTCTCGGGCGGCCGCGCGTGCCTCCATGACGGTGGACGCGAGGTCCGCGACCGCGGCGCGCAGCGCGGTGCCCTGCCTGCTGGCCACGGGCAGTGCCAGCACGGGCACCGCGAGGACGAGCAGCTGCCCGGCCGGCACGACGAGCCCGACGGGTCCGAGCCAGGCGACCGCGCCGGCGGACACCGTGAGCGCGGCGAGGCCACCGGCGACCACCTGCGCGGCGGTGTGCGCGTAGAACCACTCCAGCTGTTCCGCGTCGGTCATGGCCGCCGCGACCGTCTCGCCGGAGCGCCGCCGCCCCAGGCCGAGCGGCGCGAGCCGGCCGATCGCCGCGTGCACCCGGCGACGGACCGTGTCGATCACGCGGTAGGCCAGCACGTGCGCGAGCCACTGCTCGGTCCACGCGAGGGAACCCACGGCGACGACGGCGACGCCGAGCGCGAGCAACGGAGCGCCGGCCGGGTTGCCGACCGCGACCGTGGTCGCGGCCCGCACCGACAGGACGCTCACGCCGACGCCCGCGACGAGCGCGCCCCCCACCACGAGCACGACCTCGAGGAACAGCCGGCGCTGCTCGCGCAGGTGGGCGCTGACGGCGAGCACGGGCGTGAGCACGGCACGCCACCGACCGGGCAGCCGGTCGGCCGGTGCCGCGGCGCTCACGGGGCGACCGCCGCGGCGAGGGCGGCGAAGGAGCCGCCGCGGGTGAGCAGCACGTCGGGTGGTCCCTGCTCGACCACGCGGCCGGCGTCGACCACGACGACGTGCCGGGCGAGGCGGGCGACGTCGAGCCGGTGCGTGACGGCGACGACGGGCCGGTCCGGGGCGAGGCCGAGCACACCGCGGACGAGGGCCGCCTCGGAGGCGCCGTCGAGCGCGGACGTGGCCTCGTCGAGGACGAGGACGTCGCGGCCCTGGACCAGGGCGCGGGCGACGGCGACGCGCTGGCGCTGGCCGCCGGAGACGAGGGCGCCGCGCTCGCCGACCGGGGTCGTGAGCTGGAGCGTCGGGTCCTGCGTGCCGATGCCGACGGCCGCGGCAGCCGCGGCGACGTCGGGCGCCGCCGCCCGCCGCGCGCGGTCGGGGGGCACTCCCAGTCCGACCTCGTCGGCGACGGTGCCCGCGAACAGGACCGGGTCCTGCGGCACGAGGCTCACGTGCGCGAGCAGGTCGTCGGGGGTCGCGGGCGCCCCGTGCAGCAGGACGCGTCCCTCGGTGCCGGGCAGCAGCCCGGCGAGCACGGCCGCGAGCGTGGACTTGCCGCTGCCGGTGGCGCCGACGACCGCGGTGAGGCCCGGGCGCAGCACGAGGTCGACGCCGGCGAGCGCGTCCCGGTCGGCGCGGGGGTGCCGCGCGTGCACGCCCTCGAGCGCGACCACGGGCGCGCCGGCCACGGGCGCCCGGTCGGCGGGACCGTCTGGCGCGGGCGGCACGGCGGCGAGCACGTCGGCGACCTGGGCGCCGGAGTAGGTCCCGAGGTAGCCCGCGTGCCACGCGGCGGCGAGGTCGCGCAGCGGCCGGACCAGCTCCACCGAGAGCAGCACGAGGGCGAAGGCCTCGACCGGGGTGAGGGCGTCCCGCCGGGCGGCGACGGTGGCGAGCACGACCGCCGGGACGGCCACGAGCGCGAGGCTCGACAGGCCGGACTCGACCAGCGAGACGCGCAGCTGGTGCAGCGTCCGGGACAGCAGGTGCTCGGACGCGCGGGCCAGCTCGGCGGCCCGCCGGCGATCGGCGTTGAGGGTCACGAGCGTCGTCATGCCCTGCATCGAGTCGACGAACTCGGCGTGGAGCTGCTGGTAGGCGTCCCAGTGGTCGGCGCCGCGGCGGGTCAGCACGCGGTCCCAGGCGCGGGGGAGCAGCGGGAGCAGGGCCGTGGCGGCGACGGCGACGACGCCGACGACGGGGTCGACGACCACGGCCGCCGTGCCCACCGTGACGACCACGACCCCGGTGACGAGCAGCTGGGGCAGGTACCCCGACAGGTACGCGTCCAGGTTCTCGACGCCGTCGACCACGACGGCGTGGTCGCGCCCGGTCCGGCCGGCGGCCGGGTCGGTCGCGCTGCGCCGGACGAACGCGCGGGTGACGCGCTCGCGCAGGTCCTGCTTGGTGCGCGTCATGAGCGCCTGGGCGATCAGCTGACGGCCGAGCACGAGCAGGGGCCGGGCGACGAGGACGCCGGCGAGGCCGACGAGGAGCGGGGCGAGGTCCGCGAGCCGCTCGGGCGTCGCCGCGTCGCTGCGCCCCGGCACGAGTGCACCGAAGACGCGGGCGAGCAGCAGCGCCTGGACGACCCACGTCGCCGAGACGGCGACGCCGACGGCGGCCACGGCGACCAGCACCCAGCGCCGGCGGCCCAGCAGCCGAGACAGCCTGACGTGAACCACACCCGCCCCCTGTTGCGAATGGTTATCATGTGCGTTGTGACCCTAAACGCCCGGATCGGGCACGTCAACGGGCCGGCCGTGACTCGGTCAGCCCGCGATGTCACCTTCGAGCCCCCCGGTGCCCGCCCGCCTGACGGCCCTCTCTCGCCCGTGCGCGCCCGGCGGAGCCCGGCCCTGTGGCTGCCGCTGCTCGCGGTGCTGCTCCTCGGGTCGCTCGTCGTCGCGGTCGGGCTCGGCCCGCTCACGGTGCCGCCGGGCGAGGTCGCCGAGGTCGTGCACGCCCGCCTCACCGGCACCGCCCCGCCCGACGGCAGCACGCAGGACACGGTCGTGTGGCTGCTGCGTGTCCCGCGCGTGCTCGTCGGCGCGCTGGTCGGTGCCGTGCTCGCGGCGGCGGGTGCCGCGCTGCAGGCGGTCGTGCGCAACCAGCTCGCCGACCCCTACCTGCTCGGCATCTCCGCCGGCGCGTCCCTCGGTGCGGCGCTCGTGCTCACCGCCGGCCTCGGGGCGCTCGTCGGCGCGGTGACCCTGGCCGCGGGCGCGTTCGCCGGGGCGCTGCTCGCCCTCGCCCTCGTGCTCCTGCTGGTCGGCCGGGGGCGGGGCCTGTCGTCGCACCGCCTCGTGCTCGCCGGTCTCACGGTCGGCTACTTCCTCGGGGCCGCGACGAACCTCGTCGTCGTCCTCGCCGACAGCCGTGACGCCGTGCGCGCCGTCACGTTCTGGACCCTCGGCTCGCTGGGCCAGGCCGACTGGGGCGACCTGCCCGTGCTCGCGGTGCTGACCGCCGCCACGCTCGGCCTGCTCGTGCTGCGCGCGCGCCGGCTCGACGCCATCGGTCTCGGCGACGACGTCGCGCGCAGCCTCGGCGTCGACCCCGACGGGCTGCGGCGCCAGGTCGCCGCCGTGAGCGCGCTCGGCGTGGCCGGCGCCGTCGCGGTCAGCGGGTCCATCGGCTTCGTCGGGCTGGTCGTGCCGCACCTGGCCCGCCGGCTCGTCGGTGCGACGCACCGGCTCGTGGTGCCCGCGAGCGCGCTGCTCGGGGCCCTCGTCCTCGTGTGGGCGGACACCCTCGCCCGCACGGTCCTCGCCCCGCGCGAGATCCCGCTCGGCATCCTCACCGCGCTGCTCGGCACGCCGCTGCTCATGGCGCTCGTCCGGCGCCGCCTGCGCCGCCCGTCCGTCGAGGCCTGACCCCGCCGCACCCGCACCTGCCGGACCCGTCCGGCTCGCCCTGCCCGCCCGCACGTCCGCCCACGCCCGCCCACCCTCTCGGAGGTCGTCGATGTCCCGCTCCCTACGCGCTCCGCGCCCCGCCCGCCCTCGCCTCGCCGCCGGCGGCGCCGTCCTGCTGCTCGCCCTCGCCGGCTGCTCCACCCCGGCCGCCGGCGACCCCGACGCCGACGGCGCCGTCACCGTCGAGGACTGCGGCACCGAGGTCGTCCTCGACGCGCGACCCGAGAGGGTCCTCACCGTCGGCACCGCGGCGGTCGCGCTGCTCGACGCCGCCGGTGCGGCCGACCGCATCACCGCGCGCTCCGGCGAGTTCGGCGCGCCCCTGCCGCCCGGACTGACCGACCCGCCGTCCGACGACCTCGTCGTCGACCCCTCCGACCCCACGACCGAGGCCGTGCTCACGGCCGACCCCGACGTCGTGCTCGGCTACGGCCTCTTCGCCGCGGACCCGGACCAGGTCCGCGCCGCGGGCATCGAGCTGCTCACCGTGCAGGGCGAGTGCGGGCACGACGCGTCGACCGACGCACCGGCCGAGGTCACGCTCGCGACCGTGGGGGAGGACGTGCGCCGGCTCGGCGAGGTCTTCGGCACCTCCGACGTCGCGGAGGAGGCCGCCGACGCCCTCGACGCGCGCGTGGCGGGCGCGACGCGCGAGGCCACCGGCGACTCCGTGGCCTGGCTGTACTTCTTCTCCTCGACGGACTCCCTGTCCGCCTACGGCGGCACCGGGACCCCGCACGCCGTGCTCGAGGCCGCGGGCCTGCGCAACGTGCTCGCGGACCAGCAGGAGGCGTACCTCACCGTCGCGGTCGAGAGCCTGCTCGCCGAGCAGCCGGACTGGGTCGTGCTCTCGTACGGCCTCTACGGGGAGACCGAGGAGGAGGCGCGCGCCACGCTGCTCGCGCAGCCCGGCGTCGACCGGCTCGACGCCGTGCGCGAGGGCCGCGTGGTCCTGCTGCCCGGCGACGCGTCGGCGCCCTCCCCGGCCGCGGTCGACGGCCTCGAGCGCCTCGTCGCGGCGACGGACTGACGTGGCCGCCACGGCGGTGCTGCACGCGCAGGACGTCGGCGTGCGGCACGGACCGGTCACCGCGCTCACCGGGGTGGACGTGCGCGTCCACCCCGGTGAGGTCGTCGCCCTGGTCGGACCCAACGGGTCGGGCAAGACGACGCTCCTGCGGGTGCTCGGCGGCCTGCGGCGCCCCACGACCGGCCGCGCGCTGCTCGCGGGCACCGACCTGCGGAGCGTGCCGGACCGCACCCGGGCCCGGCGGGTCGCGTACGTCGGCCAGGACGAGGAGGGCGACCTGCCCTTCACCCCGCGCGAGGTGCTGCTGCTCGGTCGTGCCGTCCGGCACCCGGACTGGCGGCCGTACGACGCGGACGACCGCGCCGCCGTCGAGGCGCTGCTCGCCCGGTGGGAGCTCGGACCGCTGGCGGACCGCGGCCTCGACGAGATGTCCGGCGGCGAACGCCGGCGCGTCCTGCTCGCGCGCGCCTTCGCGCAGGGCGGCGACGTCCTCCTGCTGGACGAGCCGACCAACCACCTGGACCTGCGCCATCAGCACGCGCTGCTCGCCCACGTCGCCGACGCGGGCACCACAGCCGTCGTCGCGCTGCACGACCTCGACCTCGCGGCCGCGTACTGCACGCGCGTCGTCATGCTCGCGCGCGGCCGGGTCGTCGCCGACGGACCGCCCGCCGACGTCCTCACCGCGGACCGGGTCGGCGCCGTCTACGGGGTCGACGCCCGCACGGTCGACGACGGCCGTCGCCGGCACGTCGTCGTCGGCCGCTGAGTCGGCACCGCGGCACGCACCACAGCCCTGCACCTGCACGCCCACCCACCCGGAGGACACCGATGCACACCACCCCCACCCGACACCGCGGCCCCGCGCTCCGGCGCGCCGCCGCCCTGCTGGGGACCGTGACGGTCCTCGCCCTCACCGCCTGCGGCGGAGCGGCCGACGGGCCGACGGCCGGCGAGCCGTCCGCGACGGACACGTCCGCGACGCCCTTCACCGCCTCCTCCGACACCGAGCGCCTGGTCGTGGCGGACCCGAAGGCCGCGGCGCTGCACACGTACTCGGTGCCGGAGCACGAACTCCTCGGCACGCTCGAGGACGTCGCCGTGGCGGACCACGCCGGCTTCGTCGCGCTCGAGGACGGCCGGCTGCTCGCGGCGAGCACCCAGCCGCCCGAGCTGCTCGCGCTCGACGTGACCGGCGACGAGCCGCGGGTCGTCGGCCGCGTCGACCTGCCCGGGTCCGCGGTGCACATCGCGGTCGACACCGACACGGGCCTGGCGGCGGTCAGCACGGCGTCCGCGACGGAGGGTGGCCCGGGCGGGATCACCGTCGTCGACCTCGACGACCTGGCGGTGCGCAGCACGCTCGAGGTCGCGACGGAGGAGCCGGGCATCGCGTTCGTCAGCGACGCGCTGCTGCACCGCGACGGCGCCGAGGACGGCCGCGTGGAGCTGCTGCCGCTCGACGACGTCCTCGACGGCACGGCCGATGCGGCGTCGACGGTCACCGTGGGCGCGTACGGGCACGGGGAGGCGGTCGTCGACGGGCACCTCCTGCTCGCGACCGACGCCGGGCTGGAGCGGGTCCACGTCGGTGCCGACGGGCTGGAGGTCGACGGCGTCGTGCCGTGGGCCGCCGACGGCAGCGACTGGGGGCGCGGCTACTACGCGCGCCTCGTCGGGCAGGACGAGCCGCACCTGTGGAGCTACGTCCGCGACCAGGGCAGCCCGAGCTGGGCCGACTGGCGCAACGACGTCCTCGTGCTCGGCCCGGGCGAGGACGCGGCGCGGCGCGCGCCGCTCGGCAACGGCCTGGCCTTCCGCTTCGCGGTCGCGGAGGACCGCCTGCTGTTCGCCCGCATGCACCCGGACGGCTACGCGGCGCACGTGGTCGACGCGGACCCCGCGTCGCCGACGTTCCTCACCACGCTGCGCACCGTGCCGCTCCCGGTGCCGACCGGCGCGCCGGCCCGGGACGCCGACATGGAGGCCGTGTGGGCGTCGCCGGGGCGGCCCATCGCGGCGCTCACGGCGGCGGGCGACGTGGGCTACGTGTCCCGCGGCGGGGACGGCGTGATCGACGTGCTCGACACCGAGGCGGGGACGGTCGTCGGCGAGATCGACGTCCCCACGCCTCTCGACGGCGGCGGGTACCTGGTCGTGGCGCGGCCGGGTGCCCGGCTCGTGGACCCTCTCGGTCGGTGAGTGCCGGGCGCCCTCGGTCGTCCGACCGGGGGCGCCCTCCCGCACGGGCCGTGACCGACCGGAGCCGAGGCGGCTGGTAGCGCCCGTCAGGCGCGGATCGCCAGCACGCCGGTGACGACGAGGCTGACCGCGACGGTCCACAGCACGATCGCGACCGCCTGCCACGCGAGGATGCGTACCCGGTGGACGCCGGAGGCGGCGAGCGCCGCCGCCGTGAAGTGCGTCGGGATGAGCAGGGGACCGAGCAGGCAGACGCCGGCGACGCCGTAGCGGGCGAACGCGCGGTCGAACTTCTGCCGGCGGGGGCTCGGTGCGTCGTCGAGGGCGACGCCCCGGCCGCGGGCGTGCGTGACCACCGCCTCGCGGGTGCGGACCGAGACCAGCACCACCACGAGCACGGCGAGGACGTTGCCCACGATGCCCGCGGCCGCGGCCACCACCGGGTGCAGGCCGCCGACGATGCCGATCGCCGCAGCCCCCTCGCCCTCGACGAACGGGACCGCGCCGGCGAGCGCCACCCCGCCCGGCTGGAGCCACTCGGGCAGCTGGGCGACCAGCTCCTGGAACCGCAGGACGACGTCGGACGATGCGCTTGCCATGGTGACCTCACGGGTGTCGGGGAAGCAGTGCCTCCATGCAACGGCCGGGGGACGGGTCCGCGGCAGTACCGACGTGTCACCGGCGGGCGTGCGGCGGCGCGCGCGCGGCCATGACGGATGTCATGGCCGTACGGTCGGGCGCATGGGTGGTTCGGGACGCACGTCGGCGGGCGGTCGCGCGCAGGACGGCGGCGACGGGCCGAGCCCGTACGCGGGCGGGGTCCGTGCGACGTGGTGGTACACCGTCGCGGGGCTCGCGTTCCTCCACCTCGTGGTGCTGCTCAACTGGGCGGCGTGGCTGGGGGAGCTGCCCGTCTCCGCGGTGCTGCCCGCGGCACCGGCGCTCGCCGCCGCGGGCGGGGTGCTCCAGCTCGTCGCCGGCACGCTCCTCGTGCGCGACTACCCGGCACGCGCACCGCAGGACGAGGAGGACGACGGGCGGACCCGCGGCCGACGTCGACGGTCCGTGGTCGCCCTGGCGACCGGCGGCGTGGGGGCGGCGCTGCTCGGCGTGGCGACCGGGTCGTGGATGCTGCCCGTCGGCTGCGTGGCGTTCCTGCTGAGCCTGCTGCCGTGGCCCCGCGGCGTGCGGTTCCGGCTCATCGTCCTGCTCACGGCGGTGCTGGCGGCGCTGTGGGTGGTCGACGCCCCGAGGCTGGCGACCGGCGACCCCGACATCAGGCGCATCCCGGCGACGATCCTGCTGATGCTGCCGACCCTGACGGCGCTCTCGCTGTGGTGGTGGGACCTGGTCCGCGAGCTGGACCGGGCGCGAGAGACCGCGGGCGCGGTCTCGGCGATGCGCGAGCGGCTGCGGCTCGCGGCCGAGGTGCACGACCTGCAGGGCCACCACCTGCAGGTGCTGGCCCTGCAGCTCGAGCTCGCCGAGCGGCTGATCGAGCGGGACCCGCACGCCGCGGCGGAGCAGATCCGCACCGCCCGGGCGTCCGTCGACGAGGCGCGGGCCGGGACCCGTGCCCTCGCCACCCGGTTCCGCGGCGTGCCGCTGCCCGACGAGCTGGCCAACGCCGCGGACCTGCTGCGTGCCGCGGGCCACGACGTCCGGGTGAGCCTGGGCCCCGACGCGGCCGACGCGCCGGCGGACGTGCTCGGCCCGCTGGTGCGGGAGAGCGTCACCAACGTCCTCAAGCACGGCGCGGGCGGCCGTGCGCGGATCAGCCTGCGGCGCGACGAGGACCGGTGGCTGTACGTCATCGTGAACGACCGCGCCGTCGGCGGCGACCTCGTCCGCGATCCCGTCGACGCGGACCACGCGTCCCCGGGACCGGGGGACGGGCACGCCCGTGGCGCCGGCCTCGCGGCGATCCGCGACCGCATCGCCGCCCTCGGCGGCACCGTCGAGGTCCGCAGCGACGACGAGTTGGCCCTGACCGTCGCCGTCCCCGTGCGCGACACGACCGGGGCACGGCCGTGATCCGCGTGCTCGTCGCGGACGACGAGGACATGATCCGCACCGCGCTCGCGATGCTGCTGCGGCTCGAGCCCGACCTCGACGTCGTCGCCGAGTGCGCGTCCGGGACCGAGGCGCTGGCCGAGGCCGAGCGCACCCGACCGGACGTCTGCCTGCTCGACCTGGAGATGCCCGGCATCGACGGCATCGAGACCGCGGCCCGCCTGCTCCGCACCATCCCGACGCGCTGCCTCGTCGTCACCCGGCACGCACGGCCCGGCGTGCTGCGGCGGGCCCTGCAGGCGGGCGTGGACGGCTTCCTGCCGAAGTCGCGGCACGCCCAGGACGTCGCCGCGGTCATCCGGCTCGTCGCGGCCGGGCGTCGCTACGTCGACCCCGAGGTGGCGGCGGACGCGCTCGCGGACGAGCGCAGCCCGCTGACCGACCGCGAGCTGGACGTCCTGCGGGCCGGGCGCCGCGGCGAGACGATCGCCCAGATCGCCGCGACCGTGCACCTGTCCCCGGGGACCGTGCGCAACCACGTCTCGTCGGTGCTCGGCAAGCTCGGGGTGGCGACGCGGCAGCAGGCGGTCCTGCTGGCGGAGGAACGCGGCTGGGTCTAGCCCACCGCGCCGTCCGCCGGCCCCCCGGGTCCACCGCGGTGCTGCGCCTCCGGCCCGCAGCGGACGCGGTCGTCACCCCGCGTGCGCGCCGACCACGGCGAGGAGCTGCAGCTTCTCGTAGCTCTCCGTGCCCGGGACGGCGGTGTACACCAGCAGCAGGTGCGACTGCTCCGGGTCGACCATCGTCTGGCAGTGCAGCTCGAGCAGCCCGACCTGCGGGTGCACGAAGCGCTTGACCTCCTCGGGACGCAGCCCCACCTCGTGCGTCTCCCAGAGCCGCCGCAGCTCGGGGCTGGCGGCCAGGGCCAGGTCGGCGAGCCGGGCGGCGCGTGAGCCCGGCCCCCGCAGCGTCACCAGCCGGCGCAGGTGCGAGGCGTACAGCCGGGACAGGGCGGCGTGGTCCTCCGGCGGGTACAGGGCCCGGCCGTCCGGGTCGGCGAACCAGCGGTAGCCGATGCTGCGCGACGGGCCGGTGTACGCGGTCGCGTCCCCGGTGAGCGCCACGCCCAGCGGGGTCTGCCGCAGGGTCTCGCCGAGCTCGGTGACGATCTCCGCGGGCGTGTCCGCGAGGCGGTCGAGGATGCGCAGCAGCCCAGGGCTGATGTGCTCGCTGAGCGCGCCGCGCAGGGGCGGCTGGTGCCCCGCGAGCCGGAACAGGTGGTCGCGCTCGTCGAGGGTGAGGTGCAGGCCCTGCGCGATCGCGGCGACCATCTGCTCGGAGGGCCGCGGCCCGCGCTCGCGCTCGAGGCGCGCGTAGTAGTCGGTCGACATGTGGCACAGCGCGGCGACCTCCTCGCGGCGCAGGCCGGCGGTGCGTCGGCGCGCCCCGCGCGGGAGCCCGACGTCCTGCGGCTGCATCGCGTGCCGTCTGCTGCGGAGGAACTCCGCCAGTCCTGGTCGGTCGATCACCGGTGCACGTCCTCTCGTCGCGTCCCCCGTTCCTACCGTGCCGGCGCACCGCCCAGCCACGGCCTGCCGATCCCCCCGTCGGCCCGCAGTAGGGGGAACGCCCCGCCGGGACACGCCCAGGCACGGATCGGCAGGCCCTGGATGGGGCACCGCGGCCGTCGGAGGGTGGCAGCACACCCGGAGCCACCGAGGAGGACCACATGACCCAGCACCAGGCCGTCGCCGCCCACCCCACCCGGCACGTCGACCCCGTCGACCCCGTCCACCCCGTCGACCCCGCCCGGCGCGTCGCCCCGGACGGGGGACCGCCCGGCGCCAGCGCGACCGCGCGCCGGGTGCTGGGCCTGCCCGACCCGGTCGAGGAGTCGGTGGCGCGGGCCGCCGCGCGGCGCACGGTGGAGCGGGTCGGCGGCCCCGTGGGGCTCGCCGTGGCGAGCGCTCCGACCGTCACGTTCGTCGCCACCGACGCCGCCGCAGGCCTCGGACCGGCCCTGCTGGCGCTCGGCGTCACGGCGGCGGCCGCGTCCGGCGTGCGGCTCGCGCGCCGCGAGCCCCCCGGCGCCGCGGTCGCCGGGCTCGTGGTGGCCGCGGTGTGCGCGGGCGTCGCCGCGCTCGCCGGCGAGGCCCGCGCGTTCTTCCTGCCGAGCATGGCGCTGCCCGTCGTCTTCGTCCTCGCCTACGTGGTGTCGCTGGCCGCGGGCCGGCCGCTGACGGGGTTCATGGTGAACCGCCTGGTGGGCGGCCCGCGCGACTGGGCCCGGCACCGCGCCCTGCGCCGCGTCTACACCCTCACCTCGGTGGTCGGGCTCGCGATGGCCGCGGCGAACCTGGCCGTCCGCGTCGCGTTCTACCGCGCCGACGAGCCGGCCGCGCTCGCGGTCGTGCAGGTGGTCGCCACCTCGCTGTTCGCCGTGCACTTCGCGGTCACCCTCGTCGCCGCCCGCCGCGCAGCCGGCCGGCCCGTCGACGCACCCGTCCCGCCGGCCCGCGCGCCGCGCGGCTGACCCACCCAGAACCCAGGAGCGACACCATGCCTCGTACGCCGTCCTACTCCCTGCCCGACCTGACCGGCCGGCGCGCCCTCGTCACCGGCGCCAGCGACGGGATCGGGCTGGGCATCGCCCGCCGGCTCGCCCTCGCCGGGGCCGAGGTCCTCCTCCCCGTGCGCAACCGGTCCAAGGGGGAGGCAGCCGTCGCCCGGATCCGGCACGAGCACCCGGCCGCGCTCGTCTCGCTGCACGACCTCGACCTGGCCTCGCTGGCCTCCGTGGCCGCCCTGGGCCTCGAGCTGCGGGCCGACGGCCGGCCGATCCACCTGCTGGTGAACAACGCGGGCGTGATGACGCCGCCCGAGCGGCAGACCACCGTCGACGGCCTCGAGCTGCAGCTGGGCACCAACCACCTCGGGCACGTCGCCCTGGTCGCGCACCTGATGCCGCTGCTCACGGCGGGCGAGGCGCGGGTCACCTCCCAGATCAGCGTGGCGGCCCGCAGCGGGTCGGTGCACTGGGACGACCTCAACTCGGAGCGCGACTACGACGGCCGGCGCGCGTACGGCCAGTCGAAGATCGCCTTCGGGCTGTTCGCGCTCGAGCTCGAGCGGCGCAGCCGTGCGGCAGGCTGGGGGATCACCAGCAACCTCGCGCACCCCGGGGTCGCGCCCACCAGCCTGCTCACCGCACGCCCCGAGCTGGGCCGCGACCGCGACACCCCGCAGATCGCGGTCATCCGCCGGCTCTCGCGCGCGGGGATCCTGCTCGGGACCCTCGAGAGCGCGCAGCTGCCCGCGCTGTACGCCGCCACCTCGCCGCAGGCGCGCGGCGGGCGGCTCTACGGCCCGGACGGCCCCGGCAACCTCGGCGGCGGCCCGGCGGAGCACCGCCTCTTCCAGCCCCTGCGGGACGCGACGGAGGCGGACCGGGTGTGGCGGGTGTCGGAGGAGCTGGCCGGGGTGTCGTTCGGGTCGGCGGTCGCGCTCTGACGGCCCGCTGGGCACCGTGACGGGGGAGGTGGGTGCGGTGCGGCCGGCGTCGTGCACGGCGGCCCGGTCGCGCCGCGCCCTGGGCACGGCGCACGCGTGTGTGCCATGGTGCGGCGTCCGGTTCGTCCCCCCGCATCCCACGCCCCCTCGGAGTGCGCCTTGCCGATGACGCCCATGGCCCCCCGTCCCCGACGCGCCCGTCGCGTCCCCCTCGTCCTCGCCGCAGCCGCGGCGCTCGTCGCCCCGCTCGCCGCGCCGGCGGCCGCCGGCCCGACCGCCCCCGCGACGGTCCCGGCGGCCGCCTCGGCGAGCTGCGGCCAGCTGTTCGACGACTTCGCCTACACCTCGTCGAGCGACCCGTCCCTGCGCGCCCGGGGCTGGTCCGTGCGCACCGGCGGCGGCGGCCCCGGCGTCAGCGGGAACACGTGGTCCGCCACCAACGTCGACTTCCCCGGCACGGGCGCCGCGAAGGCGATGCGCCTGCGCGCCTCGACGGACGGCACGCCCGCCGGCACGGTCAACGCCGAGGTCAGCCAGGGGCGTCGCTTCCTCGAGGGCACGTACGCCGCGCGCGTGCGGTTCACGGACGCCCCGGTCACGGGCGACGACGGCGACCGCGTCAACCAGACCTTCTTCACCATCACGCCGCTCGCCCGCCCGAACGACCCCGACTACGGGGAGATGGACTTCGAGTACCTGCCGAACGGCGGCTGGGGAGAGTCCGGGCCGACGCTCTTCCTCACGACCTACGAGACGTACCAGCCGGACCCGTGGGTGGCCGACAACCTCAGCACCCCGGTGCGCGGCAGCCTCGCGGGGTGGCGCGACCTCGTCATGCAGGTCTCCGACGGCACCGTCCGCTACTACGTCGACGGCCGTCGGGTCGCCGAGCACGGGGGGCACGTCTACCCCGAGACGCCGCTGCTGCTCGACTTCAACATCTGGTTCCTCGACCTCGACGCGCACACGGGTGGCGTGAGCCGCTACGAGCAGGAGGTCGACTACGTCTACTACACCGACCGGGAGGTGCTCACGCCCGCCGCCGTGTCGTCGCGCGTCGCGGCGTACCGCTCGTCCGGCGTCACGCACCGCGACGACGTCCGGACCGGCCCGTGCACGCCGTCGCCCGTGCCGGACCCCGGGACGAGCCCCACGCCGACCCCGACGACCCCGCCGACCACCCCGCCCACCGCGGGAGCCACGGGAGCGGTGCGCTCCGGCATCGCCGGCAAGTGCCTCGACGTCTCGGGCGGGAGCACCGCCAACGGCACCCGCGTGCAGCTGTGGGACTGCAACGGCACGGCGGCGCAGCGCTGGACCGCGTGGTCCGACGGCACGCTGCGCGCGTTCGGCAAGTGCCTCGACGCGCGCGAGTACGGCACCGCGGACGGCACCCGGCTGCACCTGTGGGACTGCGGCGCCGGCCAGGTCAACCAGCGGTTCGTCGAGCACGACGGCGGGTACCGCAACCCGGTCTCGGGTCGGTGCGTCGACGACCCGGGGGCGTCCACGGCCAACGGCACGCAGCTGCAGCTGTGGACGTGCAACGGCACGCCCGCGCAGAAGTGGTCGCGCCCGGGAGCCGCGCTGCGCTGAGCGACGACCGGCCCGGCCTCGTGCCCGAGGCCGGGCCGGTCGCCGGTGCTCACGACACCGGGTGCAGGGTGCAGCCGGTGAAACGGTCCGGACGGCACCGGCTCGTCCCGCACCGTTGCCGGGGAGGTCGGGCGCGCGCATGCTCGACCCACGGGATGCGTCGACGGGGACGGGGGACCTCGATGAACCGCATGCGGCGCGTCGTGGCGGTCGTGGTGGGTGCGCTGGTCGCCACGGGGGTGACCGCCGTCGCGGGACCGCCCGCGAGCGCGGCGACGGTGCCGGCGGGGTTCTCCGACGCGCTGGTCGCCGAGGTGGACAACCCGACCGCGATCGCGTTCACCGGGGACGGGCGGATGCTCGTCACGCAGCAGGCCGGGCGCCTGCGGGTGCGGACGGCCGCGGGTGCGCTGCTCGCGACCCCCGCGCTCGACCTCGCCGGCCGGCTGTGCACGAACAGCGAGCGTGGCCTGCTGGGCGTCGCGACGGACCCGGACCCGGCCACGCGCGCCGTCTACCTCTTCTACACCGCGCGCGGCACGAGCGGCGCCTGCCCCACGAGCCAGGGCGCGAACCCCGCCGGCGCACCGGCCAACCGCGTCTCGCGGTTCGTGCTGCGCGACGACAACACCGTCGACCCGGCCAGCGAGCGGGTCCTGCTGGACGGCATCTCCTCGTCGGCGGGCAACCACAACGCGGGCGACCTGCACGTCGGCAAGGACGGCTACCTGTACGTGACGACGGGCGACGGCGGCTGCGACCACGCGGGGGACAGCGGCTGCGGCGGCAGCAACGACGCGGCGCGCGACCGCCACGTCCTCAACGGCAAGGTCCTGCGCGTCGACCGGACGACGGGCGCCCCTGCGCCGGGCAACCCGTTCCTCGGCGCGGGGACCGCGAGCTGCCGGCTCGGCCCGGCGCCGGCGGGCACCGTCTGCCAGGAGACGTTCGCGTGGGGGCTGCGCAACCCGTTCCGGTTCGCCTTCGACCCGGACGCCGCCGGCACGGTCTTCCACGTCAACGACGTCGGCCAGAACGCCTGGGAGGAGATCGATCTCGGCGCGCCGGGCGCGGACTACGGCTGGCCGGTCCGCGAGGGGCACTGCGCGAACACGGGCTCCGCGGCGAGCTGCGGGGGAGCGCTGCCCGCGGGGATGACGAACCCGGTGCACGACTACGGCCGCGCGGCGGGCTGCGGCTCGATCACCGGGGGCGCGTTCGTCCCGGACGGCGTCTGGCCGGCCGCGTACGACGCGGGGTACCTGTTCGCCGACTACGTGTGCGGGAAGATCATGATGCTGTCCGGCGGGACGCGCACCGACCTCGCCACGGGGCTGGGCGGCGCCGTGCACCTCGAGTTCGGCCCGCACGCCGGCAGCCAGGCGCTGTACTACACGACCTACGCGAACGGCGGCGAGATCCGGCGCATCGCCTGGTCGGGCACCGCGAACCGACCGCCGACCGCCGTGGTCACCGCGGCGCCGACGTCCGGCCCGGCGCCGCTCGCCGCGACGCTCGACGGGTCGGGCAGCAGCGACCCGGACGGCGGCGCGCTGACGTACCTGTGGAGCTTCGGCGACGGCCGTCCGGACGCGACGACGACGAGCCCGACCGTCCGGCACACCTACCCGGCCGGCACGTGGACCACGACGCTGCGGGTGCGGGACGCCGCCGGGGCGACGTCCGCGCCCGTCACCGTCCGGATCAGCTCGGGCAACACCGCACCCGTCGCGACGATCACCTCGCCGGCCGCGGGCACGACGTTCACGGTCGGGACCACGTACCGGCTCAGCGGCTCGGCGACCGACGCGCGGGACGGCACGCTGCCGGGCGCGCGGCTGAGCTGGACCGTCGTGCGGGTGCACGACCAGCACACGCACCCGTTCCTGGGACCGGTGACGGGCGGCGACGTCACGTTCGTCGCGCCCGGCCCCGAGGACCTCGCCGCCGCCGCGAACAGCTACCTGCGCGTGAGCCTCACCGCCACGGACGCGCAGGGCGTGACGACCACCGTCACGCGGGACCTGAAGCCGCGCACGGTCGCGGTCACGCTCGCGACGTCGCCCGCCGGCCGGACCCTGACCGTCAACGGCCGGAGCGTGACCGGACCGACGACCGTCACGTCGTGGGCCGGGTTCGACCTGCGCCTCGGCGTCCCGGCGCAGACGAGCAGCCGCGGCGCCCCGTACGCGCTCGACCGCTGGTCGGACGGCTCCACCGCGACGAGCCGGGTGTGGACGACGCCGGCCACGGCGACGACCCTCACCGCGACGCTGAGCGAGCGCGGCCTCCTCGGCACGTACTTCGACGCCGCGACGCTGTCCGGCACCGGCGTGACGCGCGTCGACCCGACGGTCGCCTTCCGGTGGGGCACCGGGGCCCCCGCACCGGGCATCGGCGCCGACACGTTCTCGGTGCGCTGGACGGGCTCGGTCGTGCCCCGCCACTCGCAGACCTACACGTTCACGACGACCAGCGATGACGGCGTGCGGCTGTGGGTCGACGGCCGCCTGCTCGTCGACCGGTGGGACCGGCACGCCGAGCGCGTGGACCGGGGCACCGTGACGCTGGTGGCGGGCCGCGCGGTCCCGGTCGTCCTCGAGTACTTCGAGGGCGTCGGACGGGCGACGGTCGAGCTGCGCTGGTCGAGCACGTCGCAGACGTCCGAGGTCGTGCCGACGAGCCGGCTGCGCCCGAGGTGAGGCACGGGCCGGTACCGGGGGACCCCACTGTGCGCCGCGGGTCTCGTGACGGTGCCCGTCGCGGCCCGCCGCCGCCCCGCCTGACGCACCGGCGCACGACCCCGCAGGACGACGCGCGCGCGGCCCGCCCAGCGGGCAAGGTGTCACCGTGAGCACCTCCGAGCGCGACGGCGACCTCGTCGCGAGTCGTCCATCCGGGCACCTGCCGGCCGTCCACACCTGGACCCTCGACTCGGCCGCCGAGCTGTCCGGCCTGCGCGCCGGCATCCGGCGGGCCGTCAACGGCGCCGTGGGGCGTGCCGAGGACGTGCCGCTCGACGACGTGCCGGAGCACATGTGCCTCGTCGCCACCGAGCTGGCCACCAACGGGCTCGAGCACGGGGCACCGCCGGTGCAGGTGCGGCTCCACGCCGACGGGTCCACGTTCGTCCTCGACGTCGCCGACCGGGACCTGCGGGACGAGCCCCGGGTCGCCGGCGACCGCCCCTTCGGCCGCGGCGGGTTCGGCCTGGTCATCGCGCGGCGGCTCGCCGTCGACGTCGGCTGGTACCGCAGCCCGGAGGCGAAGCACGTGTGGGCGCAGTTCACGCTCCCGGACGAGGCGCTGCCCGCCGCGCCGGGTGCGTGAGGCTGTCAGCCCTCGTCCGGCACCGCGGCGCCCGCAGCCTCCAGCGCGCTCCGTCGCCGGCGCTTGTGCGGCGGTCGCGGTACCCGGTCGGAGGTCCGGCAGGCCTCGCCGGGACGGGCGCCGCAGCGCGGGCACGTGACGGTCTCGTACGTCTCGTCGTCCACGCTCCGAGCGTGCCGGTCGGACGTCCGACTCGCGACCGGCCCGGGCGTCCGCCGCGTGAACAACGCACGAACGCCGCGCGCGCGGCGTGTCGTGACGCCCCTCGGCCGTACCCCGACGCCTGCCCTCACTCGTCGGCCGGCTCGCGCAGCCCTTCCGGGTCCGCGCGGCACCCCGGCACGTCGGTGACCCGACGTGCCGGGGCCGGCCGCGCGGTCAGCGCGGGTGGTCGGGGAGGGTCGCGACGTCGACGAGGCCACGACGGACCGCACCGACGAGGCGGCGCGGCACCGCGACGGTGCGGCCGTCGACCGTGAGCGGCACGAGGTCGACCGTGGTCGCGACCCACTGGGCGCGCCGTGACCGGGTGCGCGAGCGGGATGTCTTCCGCTTGGGGACGGCCATCAGCCCTGCCTCGCCTTCCACCGCGGGTTGCGCTTGTTGATGACGTAGGTCTTCCCACGGCGGCGCACGACGATCGACCCGTCCTTCTTCTTCAGCGACGCGAGCGACGCGCGCACCTTCATCGCTCGCCTCCCGCCGCCGACCCGCGCCCGTAGCGCTGGTGGAACTTCTCCACGCGGCCCGCCGTGTCCATGACCCGGGCGCTGCCGGTCCAGAACGGGTGGCTCGCGCTGGAGATCTCGACGTCGATGACGGGGTACGTGCGTCCGTCCTCCCACTCGACGGTCGCCGACGAGGTGGCGGTCGACCGCGTGAGGAACGCGAAGTCGGCGGACTTGTCGCGGAAGACGACGGGCCGGTAGTCGGGGTGGATGCCCTTCTTCACGGGTGCCTCCTGGGGTTCGGGGCGACGGCGGGTGCCGTCACCAGCTGGACTTGGTGACGCCGGGCAGCTCGCCGCGCAGCGCCATCTGGCGGAACCGCACACGGGAGAGGCCGAACGTGCGCAGGTGGCCGCGCGGGCGGCCGTCGGCGAGGTCGCGGTTGCGCAGCCGCACGGGGCTGGCGTCGCGGGGCTGTCGGTGCAGCTCGGCGCGCGCCGCACGCCGCTCGTCCTCGGTCAGGTGGGGGTTCACGGACGCGGCGCGCAGCTCGGCGCGGCGCGCGGCGTACCGGGCGACCATCTCGCGGCGCTGCGCGTCCCGGGCGATCTTGCTCTTCTTGGCCACCTCAGCGCTCCTCGCGGAAGTCGACGTGCCGGCGCACCTTCGGGTCGTACTTGCTCAGCACGAGGCGGTCGGGGGTGTTCCGGCGGTTCTTGCGGGTCACGTACGTGAAGCCGGTGCCCGCGGTCGACCGGAGCTTGATGACGGGGCGCAGGTCGGCCCGCTTCCCGCCGGCCATCAGACCTTCTCCCCGCGGCGGAGGATCTCGGCGACGACCGCGTCGATGCCGCGCCGGTCGATCACCTTGATGCCGTCGGTCGAGACCCGCAGGCGCACGTGCCGCCCGAGGGAGGGCACCCAGTAGCGCTTGCGCTGGATGTTCGGGTCGAAGCGGCGGGGCGTGCGGCGGTGCGAGTGCGAGACGGCGTTCCCGAAGGACGGCACCTTCCCGAGCACCTGGCAGTGACGGCTCATGGCGCAGCACGCTAGTTAATGATTATCGTTCGCGTCAACGCCGCCATCCCGCCAACCGAAGGAGGCCCCCGTGGGTCCTGCCCGCACGCCCGTCGTCGTCCTGTCCTCGATCGACCCGGTGGAGCGCGACGCCGTCGTCGCCGGGCTCCTCGTCGACGCGCCCCGCGTCGTCGCCGTCCGCCACGACATCCACGACGACGAGGACGGCGGGACCCTCCGCCGGGTGGTCGCCGACGCGTCCGGCGTGGTCGAGGACGAGACCGTCCCGCTCGAGCACGCGTGCCTGTCCTGCGCGGTCCGCGAGGACGCCGTCCCGACGCTCGCGCGTCTCGCGGCCGACGGCCGGTGGGACGCCGTCGTCCTCGCCCTGCCGGTGAGCGCCGAGTCCCTGCCGGTCGTGCGCGCCCTCGGCTGGGCCATGCGCCCGGGGGAGCCGCTCGCGCGCCTGCGGCTGGCCGACGTCGTCGCGACCGTCGACCTCGCGACGTTCGAGCACGACCTGCTCGGCGACGACCTGCTCGACGAGCGCGGCCTCGGCCTCACGGACGACGACCGCCGCTCGGTCGGCGAGGCGCTCGCGGCCCAGGTCGCGCACGCCGACCTCGTCCTCGTGACCGGCGACCCGCACGACCACCCCGTCGCGTCCGACCTGCTCGACCACGTGCGCGCCGCCGACGGTCGCCGGACGGACGGCCGCTACGGCGCGGGCGTGGCCGACCTCGTGGCGCGCGAGCACCGCCCGGCGACCGCGGAGCGCCGTCTGGACCCGGCGCACGTGGCGCCGGTCCCCGGGGCGTCGACCGCGCACGGCGTGTGGTCGCTCGACCTGCGCACGCGCCGCCCGTTCCACCCCGAGCGGCTCCTGCACGGCGTGCACCGGCTCGGCGAGGGGCGCCTCCGCAGCCGCGGACGCTTCTGGGTGCCGAGCCGGCCGGACACGCTGTGCGTGTGGGACGGCGCCGGCGGCCAGCTCAGCATCGGCGCGGCCGGCCCGTGGCCGACGGAGCGGGCCGACACGCGGATCGTCGTCGTGGGCACCGGTGACGAGGCGCCCGCGCTGCGCGAGGCGTTCGAGGACGTGCTCCTGACGGCGGCCGAGGTGCGCGCCGGCCTGACGGCGTGGCTCGGGCAGCCGGACGTGCTCGCGCCCTGGCTGGGGGAGCGGGCCGCTCGCTGACCGGACCGAGCCGCTCCCCCCCGGCCGCGCATCCCCCGTGCGAGCGACACCGGATGCGCCCTGCACGGGGACGTGCCGCGGGTGCCGCGCTCCGTAGCGTCCTGAGCGTGCCGCGGCGCCGTGCCCGGCACCGGAGGAGGGACTCGTCATGCGTCTGGTCAAGCAGCTCGGAGCCGTCGGCGCGGTCATGGTCGCGGGCGGTCTCGCCGTCGGTGCCACCGAGGGGAGCTGGGCGCCGACCCTCGTCCTCGGGATCGCGACCGCGGTGCTGGCACTCCTCGCGTACGGGTGGGTGGTGCGCCGGACCGAGCACCGGGAGCCCGTCGAGGTCGCCCTGCGCGGGGTAGGTGCCGCGGCCGCGCGCGGCGCGGCGCTCGGGGCCGCGATGTTCGTCGTCGTCGTCGGGGTGATCACGGTGCTCGGCGGCTACCGCGTCGAGGGATGGGGGTCGGTGACGGCCGCGGCGGGGCTGCTCGGGCTCGCGGTCGTCGCCTCGGTCACCGAGGAGGTCGTCTTCCGCGGCGTCCTGCTGCGGGTCGTCGAGGAGCGCGCGGGCACCGTCGGCGCGCTCGTGCTGACGTCGGTGCTGTTCGGCGCCATGCACCTGCTCAACCCGCACGCGACGGTGTGGGGCGCGGTCGCCGTCGCCGTCGAGGCCGGCGGGATGCTCGGGGCGGCGTACGCGGCGACGCGCACGCTGTGGCTGCCCATCGGCCTGCACGCCGCCTGGAACTTCACCGCGAGCGGCATCTTCGGCACCGAGGTGTCCGGCGCGGGCGTCGCGTCGGGCCTGCTGGACGGCGTGACCTCGGGCCCGGTCCTCCTGTCCGGTGGTGCGTTCGGCCCCGAGGCGAGCCTGCCGGCCGTCCTGGCCGGCATCGTGCTGACCGTGCTGTTCCTGCGGCTGGCGCACCGGCGCGGGCGTGTGGTGACACGCCGGGGACGCGCCGAGCGGGTCGCGACCACCGCTACGGTCTGACGGTGGTCGACCTCCGGCGTGCCCGCACGGCCTGGGACCGCGCCGACGTCACGGTGCGCGACCTCCCGCTCGCGCTCGCGGTCGCGGTCGCACCCCTCGTCCCGTCGCTGCGCGACCAGGGCACGGAGCTGGGCGACCTGGCCGACCGCCCCCACGACGCGCTCACCGTCGTGGCCGTCCTGCTCCAGGCCCTGCCGCTGGCGGTCCGCCGCCGGTGGCCCGCCGGCTGCCTCGCGCTCGTGTCGCTGGGCTTCGCGGTCGACCAGCTCGGCGGGTACCACTCCGCCGCCGGCGTCGCGCTGCCCGTCGCGCTGCTCAGCGCCGGAGCGCACCTGTCCCGCCGCCGGGTCGCGGTCGCGGTCACGGCGTCGGTCGGCTACGCGGCGCTGGCCGTGGCCCTCGCCCGGCTCGGGTCGACGGAGGAGCTCGCGGGGTACGTGACCTTCTACCTGGTGATGGCGGTCGCCTGGGGCGTCGGGACGTGGCTGCGGCAGTCCCGTGCGGCCGAGGCGGAGCATCGCCGGCACGTCGAGGAGGCCGCGCGGGCCACCGAGCGCGCCCGCCTCGCCCGGGAGCTGCACGACGTCGTGACGCACCACGTGACGGCGATGGTGGTGCAGGCCGAGGCCGCGCGGTACGTGACCGCCGACCCGGCGCGCGTCGCGGCCTCGCTCACCGCCGTCACGAGCACCGGCCGCCGGGCCATCGACGACCTCCGGAACCTGCTGGACGTGCTCGACCCGGCGCACGGGCCCGGCGAGCGCACGCCGACGGTCGGCGACGTCGGGGCCCTGGTGGAGACCACGCGGCTCGGCGGCCAGCCGGTCGAGTACCTCGAGGAGGGCAGCGCCGCGACGCAGCCCGGCAGCGCGGAGGTCACCGCGTACCGGGTGGTCCAGGAGGCCCTCACCAACGCGCTCAAGCACGCACGCGGCAGCCGCACCCTCGTCCGCGTCCGGCACGACGAGAGGGCGATCGACGTGGAGGTCACGACCCAGGGCGGCCCCCGGGCAGCCGGGCCCGGCGAGGGGAGCGGGCGCGGCCTCGCCGGCCTGCGGGAGCGGGTGGCCCTGCTCGGCGGCGACCTCGACGCCGGGCGCGCGGCGGACGGCGGGTTCGTCGTGCGTGCCCGCATCCCCACCGGGCCGCGCCCGTGAGCGCGCCCCTGCGGGTGCTGGTCTGCGACGACCAGGACCTCATCCGGACGGGCTTCGCGACGATCGTCGACGCCCAGCCCGACATGGAGGTCGTCGGCACGTGCGGCGACGGGCGCGCGGCGGTCGGGCTCGCGCGCCGCCTGCACCCCGACGTCGTCGTGATGGACGTGCGCATGCCCGTGCTCGACGGCATCGCGGCGACCCGGGAGCTGGCGGGCCCGGACGTGGCCGACCCCGTCAAGGTCCTCGTCGTCACCACGTTCAACCTCGACGAGTACGTGTACGAGGCGCTGCGTGCGGGTGCCAGCGGGTTCCTCCTCAAGGACGCCCCCGGGGACCAGCTGCTCGAGGGCATCCGCACCGTCGCGTCGGGTGCGGCGCTGCTGGCGCCCGAGGTGACGCGCCGGCTCGTCGGTCGGTACGCGAGCCGCATCAGCCCGCCGGCCGGCGCCGGCGACGGCGGCGTGCTCACGCCCCGCGAGGTCGAGGTGCTGCGCCTGGTCGCCCGCGGCCTGTCCAACGCCGAGATCGCGACCGAGCTGGTCATCAGCCACGAGACCGTCAAGACGCACGTCTCCCGCGTGCTCACCAAGCTCGACCTGCGGGACCGCGTGCAGGCCGTCGTGCACGCCTACCGGACCGGTCTGGCCGGCTGAGACCGGCCGGCGCCGGTCGAGCGAGGACACCCGCGCCGCGCGAGCGGCCCGCCGAGTAGTGCGCCGCGCACGTGCCGAGCACGCGGCACCGTCCCCCCGCGTCACCGCCCGCCCGCGCCGCCGGAGGGGTCGGGGATCTCGTCCGGGCGGTAGCGGGGGAGCCGGCCGGCCGGGAGGATCGCGGTCGCGCTGACCCCGGCCAGCACGAGCAGGCCGAGCCGCAGGGCGGTGAGGCGGGCCTCCTCGTTGACCTCGACGGCGGCCTCGACCTGGGACTCGGTGGCGTCGGTGCCCTCGAGGACCGTGCGGAGGTCGTCGTTGCTGACGAAGTTGACGTCGTCGAGGTCGACCTGGGCGACGAGCGAGGGCGGCAGCTCGACGTGCTCGACGACCGCCCGCCCGACGTTGACGGACAGGATCGTGACGAGGAGGGCGCCGGCGAGCGCCGTCCCGACCGCCGACGCGAGGTTCTGCGCGGTGCCGCGGATGGACCCGACGTCCCCGGCGCGCGACGCGGGGGCCGCGGTGACGAGCACGTTGAACACGAGCGTGACGAGTGCACCCTGCCCGACGCCGAACACGAACAGCCCCAGGATGGTCGGGAGGGTCTCCCAGTTGTTCGTCACGACGAACGAGAGCCACACCAGGGCGATCGTCGTCAGCGCGAAGCCGGCGACGCCGATGGCCCGCGGCGGGTAGCGGCCGTACAGGCGCACGACGAGGGTCGCGGTGACGAAGACGGTGAGGTTGAACGGCATCATCGCCAGGGCCGTGTCGAAGGGGGTGCGCCCCTGCACGATCTGGATGTACAGCGGCACCGTGAAGTTCAGCGCCGCCTCGAGGGCGACGATGATGAACATCGCGTACACCGCTGCCCGCTCGCTCGGTCGCGCCAGGACGCCGAGGTCCACCAGCGGCACCCTGCCGGCGGCCGTGCGGCGCCGCGTCCACGCGAAGAACGCCTGCCCCAGCACCAGGCCGGCCAGGACGAGCAGCGGCGCCGGCGAGAGCCCGCCGACGTCGAACGGTGCGGCGGGCGACGCGGAGAGCACGCCCCAGGCGTTGAGGTTGTTGAACCCGAGGGTCAGCAGCACCACCGCGCCGCCGATCACCGCGGCGGCGACGACGTCGATGTGCACGTCCGGGTCACCGCGGTCGGCGCGCAGCGTGACGCTGAACCCGAGCACCGCCAGCGCGAGCACGAGCACGATCCCGAAGACGGGCCGCCACCCCACGAGGGTGCCGAGCGTGCCGCCGAGGAAGAACGCGCTGACGCCGGAGATCGCCCGGGCCGACCCGAGGGACCCGACCGCGGTCGCCTGCTGCGTGCCGTGGTAGTTCTCCGCAATGAGGGCGACGAGCGACGGGACGATGACGGCGGCCGAGGCGCCGGCCACCGCCTGGCCGGCGATCGCCCAGCCGACGCTCGGGGAGAAGATCATGAGCAGCGCCGAGCCGGCGAACGTCGCCACCACGACGCGGAAGACCGTGACCCAGCCGACCCGCTGCCCGAGCTTCGCACCGGTCATGACGAGCGCGGCGACCACCAGCCCGTACACGACGATGGTCGAGCTCACGACCGTGGGCGGGACCCCGAAGTCCTCGACCATGCCGCCCAGCGACACCGGGAGGGCGGCGACGTTGAACGACATCAGCACCTGCGCCAGGAACAGACTCACCAGGGGGAGCCACGACCGGCGCTCCTCCGTCGCGGCCGCGGCGGGCGGACGCGTGTCCCCGCGCGTGGTCATGCGCCGCGACCCGACGCGTCGGGCCCGCGCTGCGCGGACGGCCGGGCGGACGAGGCGAAGACGTTGAGCCCGAGCGCACGCGAGAGGTACGCCGTCGCCAGCCGGCCCCGGACGCTGTTCCCCGCCGGGTCCAAGGGCGGTGAGAACGTGCCGATCGCCCCCTTGCCCGGCGCGATCGCGACGATCCCGCCGGACACGCCCGACTTGGCCGGCAGCCCGATCTCGAACAGCCACTCCCCGGAGCGTTCGTACATCCCGGTCGCGGCGAGCACCGCGAGCGTGTCCCGGCAGACCTGCTCCGACACGACGCGTGCGCCGGTGACCGGGTTGACCCCGCCGTCGGCGAGCGTCGCGCCCATCACGGCGAGGTCGCGTGCGCTGACCCGCAGCGCGCACTGGCGCGTGTACACGTCGACGACCTCCAAGGGGTCCAGGTCGATGCGCCCGTAGCTCTGCAGCAGGCGGGCGATCGCCTTGTTGCGCGTGTTGGTGGCGGACTCCGACCGGTACACCACGCCGTCGAGCTCCAGCTGGCGCCCGGCGAACCGGGACAGCCCGGTGCGGACGTGCTCCCACTTCTCGGCGAACGACGCCCCGGGCACGAGCGCCGTCGTCGCCAGGGCGCCCGCGTTGACCATGGGGTTCATCGGGTGCCCGTCGTTGAGCTCGACCGCGATCACCGAGTTGAAGGACAGGCCCGTGTTGTTGACGCCGACCCGGTCGCGCACCATCTCGTGCCCGTGCACCTCGCACACCAGGGCGTACACGAACGCCTTCGAGATCGACTGCACCGAGAACTCGACCGCGGTGTCCCCGACCGCGTGCACCGGACCGTCCGCCTCCGCGACGCACACGCCGAACAGGGCGGGGTCCGCGTCGGCGAGCACCGGGATGTAGTCCGCGACGACGCCCTCGTCGTGCCGGCGCGCGCGTGCGTGCGCCTCCTGCGCGAGCCGTTCGACCTGGTCCCAGACCGGCAGGGACCCGGTCGAGACCTCCTGCTCCACCTCGTCGGTCACCGTCGCCACGTCGACCCCCATGCGCAGGGAAGAGACCCGATGCCTGCGATGCTGCCACGGTGCCGGCGTGACGCACAGGGGGTGGCGTGCACCGCCGGCGGCACGGCTCAGATGCGTCCGCGCACAGGCGTCCGCGCGGCGGGGTCCGCGTCGTCGGGCATCTCCATCTCCGCCCGCACGCCGAGCAGCCGGACCTCGCGGTCCTCGACGCGGTCCGCGAGCGCCGTCATCGCGTCCACGAGCGCCGCGCGGTCGCGCGTCGGGGCGGGGAGCCGGCGGCTCCAGCCGGTCGTCACGAACGGCGCGTAGCGGACCTTGAGCGCGACGCGGACCGCGGGGCGGCCGTCGTCCTCGACGTCACGGACCACCTGGTCGGCGAGCGCACGGACGGCCGAACGCACCTGGTCGGGGGTCGTCAGGTTCTGCTGGAACGTCGTCTCGCGCCCGTGCCCGCGCGGCACCCACGGCCGGTCGTCCACGGTCGCGGGACCGTGGCCGTGACCGAGCTCGTGGTACCAGACGCCCATGCGGGGCCCGAACTCCGCGACGAGGGCGTCGACGGGCGCGGCGGCCAGCTCGGCGACGGTGGTGACGCCGAGCGCCGCGAGCCGGCGCGAGACCTTCGTGCCCACGCCCCAGAGGTCGATCGTCGGGCGGTCGCCCATGACGACGGACCAGTTGTCCTCGGTGAGCCGGAAGACGCCGGCCGGCTTGCCGTGCTCCGTCGCGATCTTCGCGCGGACCTTGGTGTCCCCGATGCCCACGGAGCAGTGCAGCGCGGTCGCCCGCAGCACCACGTCCTGCGCCGCGCGGGCCAGGGACTCGGGGTCGTCGGTCCGGGCGCCGAGGAACGCCTCGTCCCAGCCCAGCACCTCGACGACGGCGTCGAGCGAGCGCAGGGCGGTCATGACGCGGTCCGACACGGCCTCGTACTCGGCGGCGTCGACCGGCAGGAAGACGGCGTCGTCGGGCAGCCTGCGCGCGGCGACGCGCAGCGGCATGCCGGACCGCACGCCGAACGCCCGCGCCTCGTACGAGGCCGTCGACACGACGCCGCGCTCCGTCGGGTCGCCGCGGCCGCCGACGACCACGGGCCGCCCCGCGAGCTCCGGACGGCGCAGCACCTCGACGGCCGCGACGAACTGGTCGAGGTCGACGTGCAGCACCCACGCCCGGCGAGCGTCCATGCGACGAGTGTGGCGGTCGGCGCCGGGACCGTCACGCGGTGCGTGCCGGTGCCCGGGCTACCGCGCCGGCGAGCGCCGGAACGGGCGCAGCACGGCCCGCGCCCGCTCGCCGTGCCCCCGGCCGGCCTCGCGCGTGCGGGCGCTCCAGCAGCAGCGCGGTCCCGGTCACGCGCCGAGGGCGGCGATGTCGGCGGGCCCGGTTACCGTGCTGCGATGACCGACCCGCGCGCCACGCCCTCGCACGCCACGCCCTCGCACGCCACGTCCTCGCACGCCACGTCCTCGCACGACACGCCCTCGCACGACACGTCCGCGCCCACCGCGCGCCAGGTCGCGGACCGCTGGGTCGAGACCCTCGCCGACCTCGACCCGACCGTCGGCACCGCGCTGGGCACGCGGCCGGACGACCGGCGGATGCCCGACCTGTCGCCGGAGGGCGCGCGGGAGCAGGCCGAGGCGGCCCGGCGGGTCCTCGCGGAGCTGGACGGGGCGCGGGTCCTCGACGACGACGACCGGCGCTGCGCGACGCTCCTGCGCGAGCGGCTCACGGCCGAGCTCGCGGTGCACGAGGCCGGGGAGCACCTGGCGGCGCTGCGCCCCATCGCGTCGCCGGTGCAGCGCATGCAGCAGCTGTTCCTCATGATGCCGACGGCCACCGCGCACGACTGGGACGTCGTCGCGGACCGCATGGCGCAGGTGCCCGCGGCGGCCGCGGGGTTCCGCGCGTCCCTCGAGGAGGGCCTGCGCCGGGGCGTGCGGAGCGCGCCGCGCCAGGCGGAGGCCGTCGTCGGGCAGCTCGGCGACTGGCTTGCGGCGGCGGACGGGCGGGGCTGGTACGCCGGGTTCGTCGCGGGTGCGCAGGCGGCGGGCGTCTCCGACGCGCTGCGGGACCGGCTCGACGCGTCCGCGGGAGCCGCCGCCGACGGCGTCGCCGCGCTGCGCGCGTGGCTCGCCGACCGGTACCTGCCCGCCGTTGCCGACGTCCCGGACGCCGTCGGCCGCGACCGCTACCGGCTCGCCGCCCGCCTGCACACCGGTGCCGACCTCGACGTCGACGAGGCGTACGCGTGGGGGTGGCAGGAGCTGGCGCGCATCGAGGCCGACATGGCGGCCGAGGCGGGGCGCGTCCTGCCCGGCGCGTCGGCGCAGGAGGCGCTCGCGCACCTCGACGTGCACGGCGAGGCGGTCGAGGGCGTCGACGAGGTGCGCGCGTGGCTGCAGCGACTGATGGACACGGCCATCGCCGAGCTGGACGGCACGGTCGTCGACGTCGCGGACCCGGTCAAGCGCGTGGAGGCGATGATCGCGCCGCCCGGAGCCGCCGCGGCGCCGTACTACACGCGCCCGTCCCTCGACTTCTCGCGTCCCGGCCGCACGTGGCTGCCGACGCTCGGCCGCGACCGCTTCCCCACCTGGGACCTCATCAGCACCTGGTACCACGAGGGCGTCCCGGGGCACCACCTGCAGCTCGGGCAGTGGGCGGTGCGGGCAGGCGAGCTGTCGGTGTTCCAGACGTCGGTCGGGTCGATCCCGGCGACCACCGAGGGCTGGGCCCTGTACGCCGAGCGGCTCATGGACGAGCTCGGGTACCTGCGGACCCCCGGCGCCCGCCTCGGCTACCTCGACGGGCAGCGGATGCGCGCGGTGCGGGTCGTCATCGACATCGGCATGCACCTGGGGCTGCGCATCCCCGACGACCACCCGTTCCACCCGGGTGAGCACTGGACCGGGGACCTGGGGGAGGAGTTCCTCGCGCAGCGCAGCGGCTCGCCGGCCGCGTTCGTGCACAGCGAGGTCGAGCGCTACCTGGGGTGGCCCGGCCAGGCGATCAGCTACAAGCTCGGCGAGCGTGCGTGGCTCGCCGGTCGCGAGCGTGCACGGGCCCGCCGTGCGTCGGCCGGTGAGCCCTTCGACCTGCGCGCCTGGCACACCGCCGCGCTCGGCCTCGGCTCCCTCGGGCTCGACGACCTGGAGCGCGAGCTCGGGGCGCTCTGACGCAACCGGCGACGCCGGACGTGCGCCGGGCGCCGGGCCGCCTCCGGTAGATTTCGTGCGCCCGCACCACGACGGCCGCCGCCCGGGGTGCGCCGCGTGGCCGAGGCACCGGTGCGAGGGGAGCGGTCGTGGCCACGATGGCGGACGTCGCGCGACGTGCGGGCGTCTCGGTGAAGACGGTCTCGAACGTGCTCAGCGGGTACCCGTACATCCGTCCGACGACGCGCGAGCGCGTGCTCGCCGCCGTCGACGAGCTCGGGTACGAGATCAACGTGACCGCGCGCATCTTCCGCTCCGGCCGCAGCGGCGTCATCGGGCTGGCGGTGCCGGAGCTCGGGCAGCCCTACTTCGGCGAGCTCGCCGACGAGATCCTCGCCGCTGCCCGGCGCCACGGGCTGCACGTGCTGATCGAGCCCACGGGGTTCACGCGCGAGGGCGAGCTGGCGGCGCTCCGCGAGCCGCGGCGCGGGCTGATGGACGGCTTGATCTTCAGCCCCGCCGCGCTGGACCAGGGCGACGCGCACCTGCTCGACGACCTCGACTACCCGCTCGTGCTGCTCGGCGAGCAGATCTTCTCCTCGAGCGTCGACCACGTCACGATGCGCAACATCGACGGCGCCCGCGCGGCGACCGAGCTGCTGCTGGACGCCGGCCGGCGCCGCATCGCGGTCATCGGCATGCTCCACGCCGAGACCGCCGGGTCCGCGTCGCTGCGGTACAAGGGCTACCGCCAGGCGCTCGAGGCCCGCGGCATGGCGGTGGACACGCGCCTGCTCGGCTGGGCCGACGACGGCTGGCACCGCGCGAACGGCGCCCGTGCCATGGCGGCGGTGCTCGACTCCGGCGCGGAGGTGGACGGCGTGGTCGCGTTCAACGACGCGCTCGCGATCGGCGCGATGTTCGAGCTGCAGGTCCGCGGCCGTTCGATCCCGCGTGACGTCGCGGTGGTGGGCTTCGACGACATCGAGGACGCCCGGTACTCGGTGCCCGCGCTCACCACGGTCGACCCCGGGCGGCGCGAGATCGCCGAGGTCGCGGTCGAGATCATCCGCCGGCGCGTCGGCGACGGCCGCGGTGCGCCGGACGGCGACGGGCAGCGCGAGGCGCCGGTCCTGTACCTGGCGGGCATGCAGGTCGTCGAGCGGGAGAGCACGCCGCCGCGCACCGGCGTCCGCTGACGTACCGGCCCGCCGCCCGGCACGCGCACGACGGCGCGCGCCGCCAGGAGGACGACGTCGCCGTGGGCTCGCCCGCGGCGCGGCGGAGCGTGCGCCGTGGTCGCCGCGCGCCCCGATGCGCGCGACGCGACCACCCGAAACTTCCGACACAAGCGCATGGGAAACCATGGCAACGCGGGTCCACTCCAGAGCGACGATACGTACGAAACCACGTTCTCCACCGGTGAATGTCACCCGGGCGCGTGATGAAACGCTTAGGTGCAGCCGTCGAAACTATCTAGCACCCGTCCGCACGTTGACCGCGCCGCGGCGGACGGCGAAAGGTGATGCGCCGGCGCCGACCGGCGCTGTCCACCACCAAGGAGGGTTCAATGACGACCCCACGTCGCAGGCACCGCCGCGGCCGTCTCGCCGCCACCTTCGGCGGGCTCGCCGCCGCCACGCTCGCCGTGACGCTCGCCGTCCCGGCCGCCGCGGCCGGCAGCACCCTGCAGGCCGCCGCCGCCGAGAGCGGGCGGTACTTCGGCACCGCGATCGCCGCGAGCCGGCTGAACGACGGGACCTACACGACCATCGCGAACCGCGAGTTCAACATGATCACCGCCGAGAACGAGATGAAGATGGACGCGATGCAGCCCACGCGCGGCCAGTTCAACTGGTCCAGCGGCGACCGCATCGTCAACTGGGCGCGGCAGAACGGCAAGCAGGTCCGTGGTCACGCGCTGGCGTGGCACTCGCAGCAGCCCGGCTGGATGCAGAACATGTCCGGCAGCGCCCTGCGCACCGCGATGCTCGACCACGTCACGCAGGTCGCGACGTACTACCGCGGCAAGATCCACAGCTGGGACGTCGTCAACGAGGCGTTCGCCGACGGTTCGTCCGGCGCCCGGCGCGACTCGAACCTGCAGCGCACCGGCAACGACTGGATCGAGGCCGCGTTCCGCGCCGCCCGCGCCGCCGACCCGGGCGCGAAGCTCTGCTACAACGACTACAACACCGACAACTGGTCGCACGCCAAGACGCAGGCCGTGTACAACATGGTCCGCGACTTCAAGGCCCGCGGTGTGCCGATCGACTGCGTCGGGTTCCAGGCGCACTTCAACTCCGGCAACCCGGTGCCGTCGAACTACGACGTGACGCTGCGCAACTTCGCCGCCCTGGGCGTCGACGTGCAGATCACCGAGCTCGACATCGAGGGTTCGGGCAGCTCGCAGGCGCAGCAGTTCCAGGGCGTCGTGCAGGCGTGCCTCTCCGTCGCTCGCTGCACCGGCATCACGGTGTGGGGCGTGCGGGACAGCGACTCGTGGCGCGCCTCCGGCACGCCGCTGCTCTTCGACGGCTCGGGCAACAAGAAGGCCGCGTACACGAGCGTCCTGAACCAGCTCAACCAGGGTGGCGTCCCCGCGACGCCGGGCGGCGGCACCAACCCGAACCCGGACCCGACGACGCCGGCCCCGACGAACCCGGGCCCGACCACCCCCGCGCCGACGACGCCCGCGGGCGGCACGTGCACGGCGACGTACTCCGAGGGCCAGAAGTGGGGCGACCGGTTCAACGGCACCGTCACGATCCGGGCCAACGGGAACATCAGCGGCTGGACGTCGACCGTCACGGTGCGCTCGCCGCAGCGGATCATCGCGACGTGGAGCGGCTCGCCCACGTGGGACGCGTCGGGCAACGTGATGACGATGCGACCCAGCGGCAGCGGTGCGCTGTCGGCCGGCCAGACGGCGACGTTCGGCTTCACGGTCATGCACGGCGGCACCTGGACGTGGCCGTCGGTCAGCTGCTCGGCCTCCTGACCGTCTGACACGGTCCACCACGGACCGTCCGGACGTCGACGAC